>DAOWJX010000355.1 GCA_030640155.1 Candidatus Aegiribacteria sp.
AGTATATCCTTATCGCTGCTGAGAAGAGACATTCCTTCTTTTCGAAGCAAGTCAAGCATACGGAACCGTTCTTTCTCAGGTTTACCGAAATCTCTGTATTCAAGGCTACCGGAATCTCCAACAGTTTCTTCAAGACGTTCAAGGGTTTCCGCTCCGCGTCTTCCCCGACCTCGCTCGATGATATCATCGGAATTGGACATCTCTTCAAGATTCCCCTTGATTGAACAGGGAAGAATGAAAGGACCTCTTATAAGGCCTGCAAGCACCAGATCAGCCACCCTTCCATCAATAACAGCGGACATATCAACAAGAACAGGAGTATTGACTGTCTCACTCTTTTCTTCAGCGGAAAGAAGATCAAGTCTCTTCCCCTTTGTAAGTGCTACATGTCCGAAAACGTAAGCGAAAGCAAAGGGTATCATTACAAGTGGTGTGACACCTGATTCCATCACAATAAGATTACCCATACGCAAAGCGACGATAACAAGAATTCCTGAAACCAGCCCTATAATTGCTCCAACTGTTGTATAGATTATCTCATCAGCTGGAAGTTTGACGAAGGCCATCTGCAGTAAAACAGCAATCAGCCCAATTCCAAGCCCTGTAAGTCCGAACCATGGGGATAGTGAAAATCCATCGAATGCGAATGTCCCCAGCAGGCCGAGAATAAGAATGAAAAGTACGCGTACTTCCCAGCCCGAAATTTTCATAGCCATTTTTCTCCTTCTCCTGAATCTTCTGAGAGAAGGCCCTCTATTGAATTGAATAAATTGAGGTAACCTTCAGCTCCATTACCGGCATTTTTCGCGTTATCAGATGCTCCTGCCAGTGTTTTGAATCCCAGATTGAGAGTTTCCCTCAATCTCAAATCGAAATGTATTACCGGTCTGAGTTCACCACCAAGCCCGATTTCACTGCTGACAGTGATACCTTTTCTAACCGGTTTATCAAGTCTGCTTGAAGCCACGGCAAGACAGACACCCAGATCAGCTCCCGGATCCGCAAGGCTGGCTCCTCCAGCAACATTTACATAGACATCCTGATTGCCGAGATCCATCCCGCATCTCTTTTCAAGAACTGCAAGGAGCATGGGAAGTCTGCGGGAATCCATACCGTTTACACTCCTTTGCGGATACCCGTACCTTGTAGTACTTGTTAGAGCCTGAACTTCCACGAGGAACGGTCTCGAACCTTCTATGATCGCAGTAACAACGGTCCCTGTCCTTCTGATATTCTCCCTTCTAAGAAAGTAGGCGGAAGCTTCTCTGACGCTTTTCAGCCCCTCA
This sequence comes from Candidatus Aegiribacteria sp., assembly GCA_030640155.1. Taxonomy (GTDB): domain Bacteria; phylum Fermentibacterota; class Fermentibacteria; order Fermentibacterales; family JCC-6; genus Aegiribacteria. Next base: position 1,287 of record DAOWJX010000355.1, read on the forward strand.
GCTGTCATTTCAAAAACACCGAGTTCATTTGTTGAGCCAAATCTGTTTTTTGCGGCTCTGAGAAGACGATACAAACGATCACCCTCTCCCTCGAAGTAAATTACCGCATCCACCAGATGTTCAAGAACTTTTGGCCCGGCCAGAGCACCTGCCTTGGTTATATGCCCCACAATGAATGCAGTTACTCCCCGTGACTTGCATGTTCTGATAATCTCTGAAGTGCAGTGTCTAACCTGGGAAACAGATCCGGGGGCACTGGAAAGATCAGACGAATACAGTGTCTGAATAGAATCGACAATAAGCACTGAACTTCCGGAATTAACCAGATTGTCCAGTACAATATCAAGATCAGTCGCCGGAAGAATGGTAACATTCTCGTTCATGGATCCTGTTCTTCTTGCTCTTCCCGCAATCTGTTCCGGAGACTCCTCACCTGTCGAGTACAGGACTTTCTCGCCCGCCTTCGCCAGTTTTGCGGAGAGTTGAATCATCAGAGTACTCTTTCCTATCCCAGGTTCTCCCCCAATGAGGTTAACCGAACTTTTAAGTACTCCACCTCCAAGAACCCTGTCAAGCTCTTCAATTCCGGATTGCAGTCTTTCTCCTGATGCCTCCGGTATCTCTGTTAATGGTACAGGGCGGATATTCTGTTGATTGACATATTTCTTTTCAGATTTGACAACCACTTCCTCAACCATTGTGTTCCATGAATCGCAATGCGGACACCTTCCAGACCACGCCGGAGAACTACCACCGCATTCATTACAGACGAACCGGGTTTTCTTCCTGGCCAATCCTTCTCCCTACTTCTCGAATCCTTCTGAATCCACTGGAAAGAAACGAGTGATGTCAGCCCTGAATATAAGATTTACGATACCGAGAGGACCGTTTCTCTGTTTTCCTATCTTCAATATTGTTTCCCTTCGAAGATAGTCAACCTCAATATCATACTCCTCGTCCTGTTCGCTGTGTATCTCAGGCTGATGCAGGAACATAACCAGGTCGGCATCCTGCTCTATCGCGCCGCTTTCCCGAAGATCGCTGAGTCTTGGAGCACCAGAGCGCTTTGTTGCCATCCTGCTCAGCTGAGAAAGGGCCATCACAGGCAACTCCATCTCCTTGGACAGGGCTTTGAGATCACCGGATATTCTTGCTATTTCCTGCTGCCGGTTCTCTCCATCACCACGCATCAGCTGTAGATAATCTACGAACACCATGCACAGATCTTCCCGTCTCTTGAGACTTCTTACTTTTGCTCGAATATCCATTGAACTGATACTGGCGGAGTCATCGATAAAAATATTCATGCGCTGGAGTCTGTCAGCGGCTGCCTGAAGCTCATACCAGTGTTCCTGTGCAAGTGTACCTTCAATAATCGGTTTGGTTCCTATATGAGCGTCCGCGCAGAGCATTCTCTGCGTCAGCATGGTGTCGGACATTTCCAGGCTGAATATGGCGACCGCCCTGTCTGTCTCCCGTGCAATATGAGTTGCCATATTGAGAGCCATGCTGGTTTTCCCGATTCCAGGTCGGGCAGCCAGAATAATGAGTTCTCCCGGATGGAATCCTGTTGTCATTCTATCAAGCTCATCAAAACCGGTGGACAGTCCTGTAACAAAACCCTTTGTATTCCGAAGTTCCTCAAGGTCCTCGATCCCTCTGGATACCAGCTGCGAAATTGGTTTTAATTCCCCCAGTGAGCTCGATTCGGTAATCGCTATTATTTTGCTGGCCGCACTGTCAAGTACATCCTTCACGTCAGAAGTACCTTCAAGCACTTCCTGGATATTCTCCCTGCTTATCTTGAGCAGCTGACGCAGCATTGCCTTGTCCTTGATAATCCTGATATACTGAAGCACGTTAGAGAGAAAAGGAATATCGTCAGTAAGGGAAGCAAGGTATTCAATACCTCCAGCTTCCTCCAGCTTTTTTTTCCGCGTAAGTTCTTCACTTACCGTAACCATGTCAGTTACGCTGTTCTTTACGTCAAGATCGCGGCAGGCCTGGAAAATTCTTCGATGCTTTCTGTCGAAGAAATCCTGCGTATTTAAAGCATCCAGAGCCTCAACGGCAAGTTCCTGATCAAGAAGCATGGCTCCAAGTACACTTTTCTCTGCGTCAGGGTTGTGTGGGGGACGCTGCCCCTGCTGATCTGTCATGCCTGATCCTGTTCTGTTCGTGGAAGACCAAGTTCCCGCAATAGTTGACTTAACATCTTCATATCCTCCCACACCGGTCTTTTGAGCGCCTGTGTTCTCAATAGAGCAGCTGGATGGTATGTGGGAACAACTGGTATCTCACCATATCTGTGAATTGAACCCCGAAGCTGACCGATTCCAATTACGCTTCCGGTAATGGTTCTGCTTGCG
>DAOWJX010000266.1 GCA_030640155.1 Candidatus Aegiribacteria sp.
GGAGTGGCTTATTAATCTTCCCCTTTACTCCGTGCACTCTATCGGGAAGCTGGCCCGGCGTTTCCGTTGATCCGGGTAGTGTAAGCCCGCAGCGACGAAAACGTAACAGGTGTCGATAAGAATCGTCAGTTGCTCGTTTCGAAGCAGCTTTTATAAAGGCTTTCGATCTCTGCGGCCTCATCTTCTGTAAGCGCGGCGAACTCCCCGGTTATTCCCCTTTTCGATAGTCTGCCTCCGTTCTGCTGCAGAAATCTATGGAGCAGATCGATCTTGCTGGAGGGCATTTCCACTATCTCGCTTAAACCTTTCTGGAACCTGTCGTAGTATTGAAGAAAAGCCACTTCACGGGGCAAAATGGTTTCTATGGTTTGCTCCACGCACATGTAAAGGAACTCTGTGTGCTTTGTAGCGTCGAAATAGCGGTAGAAGTCAGCTGTATCATTAATGACTTTTACGTTGCCTTTTGTCGTGGGCTCCCAATCTATCATCGGAAGCAGACGGGTCGAGTAGCTCTCGAGTGTTGATCGATACTCCTGAATTCTCTCAAGGATAGCCGCGGACACCGGGAAGGGCAGCCCGGGAGGATTGAACCCCCTGCGGGTGAGTTCATGATGCATCAGAAGCCTGTGGATCCGACCATTGCCATCCTCGAACGGGTGGATATACACGAACCCGAAAGACAGCACGGACGCAGCCACTACAGGATCCAGCTCCGGAGCAGACTCACTATCGAAAATAATCAACCCGTTCATGAGGGAATCAAGGTCTTCCGGTGAGGCACTGATATGAACCGGCAGAGGATTTCCCGAGCTACGATCATGTTGTCCAATAAAACCTCCTTCTTCTCTGAATCCTTTTTGCACGAATCGGAAATCACCTATTACTATCTGATGCAATCGAAGAAGCTCTTCCAGACTCAGGGACATACCACCTGACTCGCCGATGGCCTGACCCCACCGCTGGATACGGCTCTGTGGCGCCTGCTCCCTCTCGATAGCAAAACTGGCCCTGGAATCATCCACAAGCAGGAACGCAGCTGCTCTGGTCAGAATATCCTCGGGGACATCTCCTATTACCCTCCTGGCTCTGGCAGGGAGATCGGCTCTGTGATAACTCTCCAGCAATTCCGTACGGAAAACCAGGGGACAGAACTTATTGCTTCCTGGCAGATTGTTCCGTACGCGGTGTCTGGTAGAGGTCTTTCCGGGAACACAATACTGTAAATCCGGGTCAATCACGGGAACGTAAGCTCCTCCCTTCGATTGGGAATCGGGCAGATCAAGATGCTCGCTTAATAGCCATTCGTACAGGAACCAGAGTCGTCTGGCATAGTTGCCTGTTGGGGTTTCCCTTACCATCTGCAAGAGGGGTACGGGACCGGTCTCCAGGAAAAGCCTTTTCAGTAAAGCAAGATCAAGTCCCTCATACTTGAGAGCGAAGGTCAGTTGTCCTCTTAGCGATGGTTCAGGCATATGGCGGGGAGTGAGGATTCGCCAGCAGTCACGCATATACTTCCTGTGTCTGGCGCTGATCGCACTTAGCGTCCGTGGAACGGGTACCCTGAGATCGAATGTTTGAATAAGAGCTGCATAACCCACCGGAGCAGCTTGCTCGGGAAGCCGTCTGTTCATGAAAGTCTTAACAGGTCCGGGAGAACTTACCTTGAATGTTGTTTTCATGAATATTCATCACCTTTCATGAATTATAGTCACTATTCGCGTCATTCCTGATAAACAATTATAACTTATGATTTCAATACACACAAGATAGCTAATCATGAAAAACTATAACTGTATGTGAAATCTATGAATAATATACACTCACGCTCTCGATCCCCGTGCGCTCATGCCCGGACAGGATGCAGAATATCAGATTCCGTTTCAGCCACTGACATTGATCCAGAGACACATCTGAAAAGCCGTAAGCTGCCTTTAAAGCTGAAATCGGCGTTGGATGGCATTTGCACACGCTTATGAAATGAATTATAGTGGGTTTTATCATCGAATAACCAACCAAAACTACTAATAGGAGGTAGAATCATGGCATTAATTCAACACGGATCCTTTGACAACTTTTCAGCTGCTGCTACCGCGAAGGCGCTAGAAGCTCAAGCTGCAATAGGCGGGCTGAGAACTTTTTCCATGCTTCGCGAAGCAGCTCGAGATGTGCAACCCGTTCCGATTGAGTTCAAGACATCTGCCACTCCTCGTGGTCTTGCGTTGAAGTCCATAAAGCTAATGCAAGGGTTTGAGGGATTTCTGCAGAGACTATTCAATCCGACCAATGAGGTGTACTTCTTGTGCTGGGCGTGGGATTTCAGTGGTAATCCACCCGTTGAGTACCCGGGGCTCGGTGCAGCTCCGCAAAGCTGCTTAATCCCCATGAAAGTTGGTCAACTGAGAGAGTTTTTAGGAGCAGGAATAGCACTCTTTCCCGCACGAACGATCACTGCTGGACTCGCTATTCGTATTATGCTGTGGGAATCTGACCAAAGTACGCGCGACTTCGGAAAAGCTATGATCGAGTTGTCCAACACCGTCAAAACGAGCGAGTTAACTAACGTTCTGTCTTTGATCGCTATGGCAACGGGGGTAACAGGGGCAACCATTACGGCTGTGGCAACGGCTGCTGGTGAACTTACGAAGTCTATAGGCGCAATTCTCCGGGCAAACAGCGACGACTACGTTGATTTCTATGAAGGTTATTATCCTGCTTCAGATCTATGGTCGGCGGGTGACGAAACGTATCAGGGATGTGCCAGCGAGATTACCTTAACACGGCTCATATAGCACCGTTGAGCTTTGCGCTACAGCGTTGGGAAGTCGCCCTGGAAGCAATCGAAGTACATCATGAAATTCAAATAGGAGACAATAATTCACTCATACCTGCTCGAAATGCTGGTATGATCGAATTGTCAAAGGTGAATTCCAGATTCGGCAAAAGTACTTAAGGGAGTTCCTGGGTATCAAAGACAAGTCCCTGAAACACTATCGGGATTACGCGGAAAAAGTGTAATTCGCGGCTACGCAAAGTAGCAATGCAACTTCTGATCATACGATAGGGAATGATTAAGAATATCCAGAGTTCATAATCGGTTTAGATGATAGAGAAAAACCTGTCTATGCGTCTGATCCAGATAAGCAGGATCGATCCCAATCGGGTTCTACCAGTTACTTGATACCTGTGTGTTTCAAGCTCAGGTGTTCCATATCAACTGTACTTCAATGATGATTTACATATGATTCTATTCCCATGCCATGTCACAACAACTTGACGTAAGTAAATATTATTAGTATTAGAAATTTTAATACACCTATCAATGTATTGAGATATGTAACAGTTACTTAATCATTATCAGGCTTTTGGGTCAGAGCCTTGAAAGAAGGTGATAGAAACAGAATCAATGCACCGCAGCGGGTATTTGCACCAGTAGATATTACCTGCTTAATCCAAGATGAAGGAGATCAAAATGGAACGACAAAAAACTACAATAAGGCGCCGGGTTAATCGTCTCGATATCCCCGGTGTTGCGAACGTGCCCGAGATAATAGACATCTTGAAGGTTGAAACGCTTGATGTTCCCCCGAAAGAACAACCAGACGATTACAGCGGATTCATAATTGTGCGGCTTTCAGAAAAGCTGCCGTTACCTTCCGACGATTGCGACACTCTTTCCGCTGTTGTCAAGGAACTGCGTTTGCAGGGATTTGAGAAGATTCTGGATGAGTTCGACCTTTCCATCACGCGCCGACTCATACGCAGCATGAAACCAAAGGAAATTCTTGAACTGGAGCATGTAGCCTCAAAATCGGAGTTACCACCTCTTCATAGCCTTACCAGGTATTGGAGAGTGGATGCCCGTGATCGCGCGGATCAAATCGAAGAAATCGTGAAGAGGTTGAATGGTCTGTATGAAATCGATTCAGCTTACAGAGAATTCGCCGTCAGCGACCCGGTGGTAAATCCTGCAGATGATCCGTACAATATAAATCAGGATTACCTCGATGCTGCTCCAGATGGTATTAACGCACGGTGGGCATGGACACAACCGAATGGTGAGGGAGCCGGAATAGGATTTGTGGATCTGGAACAGGGCTGGTTCCCCGGTCATGAGGATTTTATCAGCAAAGCGCCAACGATCCTTTACGGTGACAA
>DAOWJX010000148.1 GCA_030640155.1 Candidatus Aegiribacteria sp.
ATATACAAAGGGGGTCGGGCCTCAAATCTTAGCATTTAGCAACCAGTGTCAGGGCTTAAAAATCAGCATTGGAAACGCTGATTTATTAAGACCTGACCCTTAACGCTAAGATTCGAGGCCCGACCCCGTGCTTTACCATTGCGACAAAAGGTGGTAGTTTCCACGGAATTCCGTATTGCTCAAATGTATAAAAATCGGAAAGGAATATTATGGTAAAAACCGGAATAGTCGGACTTGGTTACTGGGGTCCCAACCTGCTCAGAAATATTTACGCCAACCGTCGAAATGGCGGTCTTGTCATATGCGATTCCAATACCGTGCGTTTGACCAAAATGGCACAGCATTATCCCGATATTCAGAGCACCAGAAAATACCAGGATCTTATCGATAACGATGATCTGAATGCTATTGTTATTGCGACCGATGTTTCCTCTCACTTTCCACTGGCAAAGCAGGCTCTTCTGGCGGGAAAGCATGTTTTTGTTGAAAAACCTTTCGCCAAATGTATAGAGGAAGCTGAAGAACTGGTTGATCTCGGCAGAAAAAACGGACTGGTCACTATGGTTGGACATACATTCATGTTCTCTCCCCCAGTAATCAAAACCAAAGAGATAATTGAAAGCGGAGACCTCGGAGACATACATTTCATAACCTCGAGTAGAGTAAATCTGGGTCTGCATCAGAAGGATGTATCAGTTATCTGGGATCTGGCCCCGCACGATTTCTCAATGCTTTTCTACTGGCTGGATGAAGAACCTACTGAAGTAAACGCATTCGGTCATGCATATGTTCTTGATGAAATACCGGATGTAGCTTTTATTGATCTGGCTTTCCCCAGCGGATCAATAGCTAATGTCCAGGTTTCCTGGCTCTCACCCTCGAAATTAAGAAGAACTGTTATTGTCGGAAGCAGGAAGATGCTTGTGTACGATGATACTGAGCCACTTGAAAAGATCAAGATCTATGACAAAGGTGTTGAAGTAATTGAACCGGAAAGCTTTGGCGAGTATCAACTCTCCTACAGAACGGGAGATATTGTCTCACCCAAACTCGACACAAGCGAACCTCTCGCAAGTGAAATGGAAGAATTTCTTCGATGCATTGAAACCAGCAGCACTCCTAGATCATCAGGAGCCGAGGGACTCGCGGTTGTACGGGCACTTGAGCTGGCTGATGCCAGCCTGAAGAAGGCTTCGATCAGAAAGGAATAAGCAGGATGGATTCATCTGTACAGCTCATTACCGAGGAGCTGTACCTCTCGAATAAAGCTGCTGATCCTCTGGAGCTGGCTATTCTTGCAGGTTCGATGTTGATCCTTCTGGGTAATGAAAGTACAATAGCCCCGAAGCTTGCCGCGACTCTTGCGGGAAGAAGCAGTCCTGTTTCAGGCAGGGTCCTCATAGGTGAACAGCACCTTGATGTCATGAGTCATAGCGCAAGAGGTCTCACAGCGTATGTATCTGCGGGATTCTCATGCCCCCGCGGTGTAACGGTCTCAGAATACCTTGAACTTGCTTCTGCTGCGGCTGGTTTCAGCAGAAAGGATTCGGAGGAAATCCTGTCTCAGCTGTATAACTGGTGTTCTCTGACTGATTACCTGGACACTCCTGTAGAGGATCTTTCAGCTGATCTGAGATTTTTCACCGGTTTCGCAGCAGCCTGTCTACCTGTTCCAAAAGTTCTGATCCTGCAGGGACCATTCCCAGTTGATCTTCATCCACTGCTGGAAGACCTATGTGACAGTGATTGTGCAGTTGTCGCTTCAGTTCCCGGACTGGAATATGTACCACAATCATCTCAGAGAATAGCTCTGTGCAGTAAAAACAGCGTTACTCATATCATTCGCTTCCAGGAACTTGCCGACGCATGTTCTTCCCTTATGCGTGTAAGGGTACTTTTCTTTCCAGCATTGCCCAGATCGGTAATGGAAAGCCTTAAAGGGGCAAGAAATATTATGGCAGTAGAAGGCGGATATCAATTCAATCACTCCAACCTGTCTGCAGCAGTTACAAATCTGGCCAATCTGGCCAGAGCCAATTCAAGGCAGATCGCGGGTCTGGAGATCAGATCTCCTTCTTCTGAGGAACTGAATGACTTTTTCTCTGAAGATGAAGATACTGGAGAGGTGGATCTTTTTTGCGGGGAAGATCTGGACATCTGAGAATCCTGATCAGAGTGCTCCAGCTCATGTTCGAATGGGCTGTGCATCGACGGGCATTTCTGTGGATCCTGCTTGCGGCACCGGTTGCAGCCTGGATATTTCCCGGCCAGACCCGGATTGATCCTTTGACTTTATTAATTTCCTGTATTGCTTATGCAGCACCAGCTGCATTTCTTATCGGATGGCCTGGGTCACCTGCAAGGAAAGCTCTTGCGGAACTGCTGTTCAATTCAAAAGCGGGAAAAATCTCTCTCCTCCTTCCTGAAATTGCCCTTCCGTTCCTGGCTGGTGTTCTTCCTTCATTCGTGCTAGCGGCACTATGGGGAATGAGACTCGATATCATCCCATGGCAGCTGTGGGTCGTTATTCCCTTTTCAACTATGACTGCGGTTTCTCTTCTTTTTATCCTGGAAGAGTATCTGCCATTCAGCGGAAGAATTCTATTTCTGATGGCATTTATGTCACAGGCAGTTTCAGCAGCATGGACGCTGTCTCCGGTCTTTCAGCTTCTTGTTCCACAAGGGTACATACTCTGGACTCTTAGATGGATTGAGGGAAATGGAGCTGCTTTCCATGGTGACATCTACGTCTTCTTTGCGGTTCTGGAAGGAATAGGACTGCTGCTGCTCGCTTCCAGAATTCTCTCGAGGATGCCGGAAATTCAACCTGACTGATCAGAGACTACTGATTCTCCTGGAAACCCATTTCGAATTTCTGATCAGAAAGCGCCTGGCAAGCCCTGCTGCCTTTGTAATGCCTATACGCTTTGTAATCGCTATATTGAATTCAACTGTAGAACGTGGAATCTGAATCTGAATCTCACCGTTCATTAAAGAAACACCGGAAAGATTCCTGTCGATGGATAGCGCCTGACAGAGTTTTCCGGGTCCACTGCAAAGATCAGTCATTCCCCTGACCATCCGGTTCTGTTGCATGAGCCCGATCCCCTCAACAGGTTGAAGAGCTCTGATCAGCACTGCTTCACCCCTGCCTTCCATTCCTGAGGTTACATTGAAACAGTTGTGAATACCATAGCTCAGATACACGTAAGCCATACCCCCTTTCTCAAACATCGGCCAGTTGCGATCTGTCCTGCCGCCAAAAGCATGACTTGCGGGGTCATCCTCTGTGTATGCTTCTGTTTCAACAATAATGCCGGTGATTAATCCAGCAGAGGTATCTCTTCTTAATAAGCACCCGAGGAGAGCCGGAGCAAGCGAGACCGCATCTTTGAGAAAGAATTCTTCCGGTAGCGGGATATACTCGCTCAGCGTGCCCCTCCTGTTACGCCCAGCACTCAGTCGCTGCCCTGCAGGAACTGCGGGGGGATGGCTGGCATTCCCTTCATACTTTCGATGAGATCGAGAGTCTCTTCCGAGGGATCGAAGAACATGACCAAAAGGTCAGTCACGTCCACGAACTGCATACTCTCGTCCCTGTAGATGATGTCCCATGTGCTCACTATTAAATCAACCCCGGCCACCTCGGCGACGCCGGGAAGTTCGCTCCATATCATCCAGATGATCTCGTCGATATCCCCCGCGCTGAAGACCTGCTCATGCGCGAGCTGCTGCTGCTCTGGTCCAAGCTCGCCAAGCTCATCTGCACGCTCCGTGTCACCGACCTGAAGGGCCGCTTCATATTCCGCCTTTTGCTCAGCTATATCGGCAAGGAATTCCTCGGAGCGGTAGTAGGCCGCAGCAACGCATCGGGAATCGAAAGTACCAATGACCGGACCGGTTGTTTCAAGACCCTGTGCTGACACTGAAGCGGAGAGAACTCCCATCAGCAGTACGGTGATTGCCATGAACTGGCGGCTCATCCTCTTTTTCATAAAAACCTCCTTGTTTTTCATGCGAACCTCCTCGTATGGAGGCCCGGAATATTCACACAGCTACAGGCAGTCAAGGAGCTGTAATCCCCAGGCTTACAAGGGAAGGAATCTCACCCGTCGTAACTCCCAGGATTCCTCCTCTTGTTACTTCCAACCTTGCAAGATCCATTTCTACTTCCGCTGATGCGGTGAAAAGAAATTGACCCGTCTCCGGGTCGTAGACATCAAAAAATACGTTTTCCGCTCCGGGTCGTTCCGCCCAGAGTCTTCCCCGAGGGCCAATGGCCAGTGAGGAAACCGCGTTATGATAGGGATCTGCAGTGTAGTCAGCCTGATGAGCGCTCTGCTGCATACGTCTTAACACCATATCTTCTTCAGTGCGTATTTCAAATCCTGTTTTTTCCGTTCGCTGGAACGGACATTCAAGAGACCAGAGGAGGGTTCCATCAGCCTCGTATGAATACAGGATGTATTCATCGCTGGACACATCTGCTATGAAGACAACTTCATCCGAATTGCAGGCCATAGGATAAGGAGTGATTATTGACCGGCCGAAGTCGTTAGGAGTAAACGGTTCCAAATTCTCCTTGTAGATAACTACGGGTTCTGACGCACTTTCAGACCAGCGTGCCGTCTGGTAGCCTATTAGAGTATTCCCGTCATCTGCTCGAAAGATCATTCTCATTCCAGCAAAATCACCGTCACTCATCAGATGCATGACTCCTGGATTTGCCATCATGAACCCCGGCAGATCAACATACGAGTCAAGGTCAGGCTCAAGGATCCTCACAATTCCAGCCATAACATCGGAAACCGCGACTGAGCCGGTGCTTGAGATGGATATCGCCTGAGGCCACTGGAATTCCCCTGGAGCGCTGCCGGAGCCTCCGGTCCGGGCAATAAGCTCACCCTTCTCCGTAATGACGGTGACTGTTGCGCTTACTCCATCGAGAAGTGCTATCAAACCTCTGTCGGTGGCATCAATATCATCGACGGTAACAATACCGTAATCGTTCATGAGATCAATCGAGATCGTGTCCGACACGAAAAGTACGCTGTCGACCGGAGCCACCAGCGTATCCTCTCCCCTACGCGCAACTCCGGTTGAACCGATCTCCTCACCCGATCCGCAACCTGCTGAGGTTATAAGATATACACCGGCAAGCAAGAAGAAATATTTTCTGTATTTCATTGTATCTTCTCCCGGATTCAAGAACATTCAGATATGATCTTCAAAAGAAACTATTACATCAGCTGATGTAATTGACAAGTTGAAGTTGATCAAGGTCGTTCGGGGTCGAACCAGTCTTTTCACCTGTAATGAATCAGGTATAATCAGATATGGGAACAAAGTTATGTAAATACAAGCCCCGCGATTTCTTGAGGGTCAGGGATTTCCTGACTGCTAATTACATGGCGTTTGAGCCTCCTGTCAACTGGGCCCTGGTTCGGTGGAATTATGCCAGATATCTCTGCGCACCCATGCTAGGCGCCTGTGGATTGGGAACCTTCGCTAAAAGACCCCCGGACACCAGCGGTAAGAGCAGCAGGGAGGCCATCAGATTCTGGGAGAATTCAATTGGAATCTGGGAGAACGAGTCAGGTGAGATTGCAGGGGTTGTATGCCCTGACGAATTCGTACCCTGGCATCCCGCGTTTGGTCAGGCGTTCCTGCAGCGTCATCCTGATTACGAGTACCTTCTACCGGAAATGCTTGCCTATGCTGAGCAGACATTTGTTAGCAAAGGCACGACCCGGATATTCGTGGGTGAGCCGGATAAGTCTCTGCAGGAAGCTGCAAAGAAGCGAGGATTTGTCAGGGACGAAAAATCCTGCATAAACTATTTGCTCTTTGATCTGAAGGATATTCCAGAGCCGGATCTGCCGGATGGATACCGGTTCGTATCCAGGGACGAGAACAATGACCTGGAAAAACTCAGGGAGGTTGGTGGACGTTCCTTTAATCATCCTGATCCCGATGACTGGCCAATCCTCTACTCTTACCAGGAGCTGCAGAAGGCTCCGGATTATCGCAAGGAGCTCGATATCGTTGTAGAAAGACCGGACGGCAAGTGGGTTGCATGTACTATCGCATGGTTCGACTCCTTCAACAGGATGGGTACACTGGAACCGGTGGGTGCCATTCAACTGGGTATGGGCCGGGAGGTTGTAATGGAAGGTTTGCGCAGATTGAGAGACCTTGGAGCTCTGGTCGCCCACATGGACGCTGGACTCAAGTACTACGAGAAAATAGGCTTCAAGAAACGATTTCCGATCTTCAGATGGGTAAAACTACACTGAGTTTTAAATCACGGAGGCTGCCATCGGATGATGTTCCTTCTTCCAGATCAGTGATCCTGATCATTTAGTTCATACACCACTTAAGAGGACTCTACTGTTGCGTTCCGGTTAAACATCCTGCATTATGTCAGCAGAAGAAACAGCCATGATTACTCTGGAGGTTAAAAAAATGAAAGATTGTCCCTTCTGTAATCCGGACGATGACAGGATATTGTGGAGAGATGAAAATGTCTATGTGATCAGGGATCTGTATCCGGTCTCGCCTTCGCACACTCTGATCATACCTTTCAGACATTTCGCCAGTATCTTCGACGCTACTGCTGAAGAGCTGTCTTCAATAGCAAAAGCTCTGACTATCAGAAAGGAACAGCTTGAGCAGAGTCTTGCCGCTGACGGGTACAATATTGGTGTGAATGAGGGAGCGGCAGCCGGCCAAACGATACCTCATGTCCATATTCACCTTATACCAAGATTCGAACGCGATGTTGATGATCCAAGGGGCGGAATCAGGGGAGTAATACCTGAAAAGAAAATCTACCGCAACTCATAATTTGTGCTTCTCAAGAACTGAATTTATTTCTAATATTCTTATCGGTAGATCAACCGATTGGATGGAAAATGATGAATACTGACACTATCACACCGGATGGTTTCAATCTTGTAACCGCAAAGGACAGGGACGGACTTCTCAAGGCTGTCGATACCGAGGTGACAGTTGTCTGGCCGGAATTCATGCTTCATGACACAGTGGCCAACCAGCACTGGGCAAGCCTCTATACTGAATTCCCCGAATACCAGTTCGCCTTTTTTGATAAAGAATCGGGTAAAATGGCGGCAGCGGGTAACTGCATCCCTCTATACCTGGATGAAAATCCCGAAAACCTCTCGAACGAGGGATGGGACTGGACTGTCTTGACAGGATTCAGGAACAGATTCGAAAAAATACAGCCAAATGTCCTTAGTGCCCTTTCAATAGCGGTGTCACATGAATACAGGGGCAGAAAACTGAGCGGCTGTATGGTTGAGATCATGAAGGAAACAGGAAGAAAGAACAATCTTAGATCACTCCTTGCGCCGGTACGTCCCTCATTGAAACCCGATTATCCTCTCATACCGATGGAAAAATACATAGAGTGGCAGAATTCTGCAGGGTTGCCTTTTGACCCCTGGCTTCGGGTACATGTCCGCGGTGGGGGCAGTATCGTCGGCATATGCGAAGCATCAATGACCATTCCCGGTTCGCTTCAGGATTGGGTAGACTGGACAGGAATGATATTCCCCGGAAGCGGCATGTATATTGTTGAAGGTGCTCTTGTTCCTGTCGAGATCAACACCGATCTGGGAACAGGTATTTATATTGAACCCAATGTCTGGGTGGTTCACAGAATACAATAGCAGTTAATTGCTTAACTGAAGCAAGGAGGTTAATCAGCGTGGAGAAGAGCAGGCTGGAATTAACTCTTGATAATATAAGTATCAATTGGACGTTGGATGTGGCTACAGGTAAGGGGAACTATGCGAGTTTCCTTAGAAAGAATGTTAAAGGATGCGGCACTATAACAGCAATTGACTTTCACATCGCAATGCTAATTAAAGCAAAGGAGCCGTTCAACAATATCGGAGATGTTTTACCAGCCTGCATGGATTCTGCGATGATGGCGTTCGAATCGGAAGTTTTTGATATGGTCTGCATTTCCAATTCGCTCCACCATATGAAAAACCTCGAGGCTACTCTCGCGGAAATGATGAGGGTTCTCCGCCCGGAGGGATATTTCCTTGTCAGTGAGATGTACAGTGATAACCAGACCGATGCACAGATGACCCACGTCCTCATGCACGAGTGGTGGGCTGAGATTGATTCGGCTCTCGGAGTTTCGCACTACAGCACATTCCGGAAGGACGAAATAGCTGGTATCTGCGCAAGTCCGAGCCTGGGGCTTGAGAATATTATTTCTCAGGACTATGCCTTCCTCGATAAAAACCCTCTGGATCCTGAGGGAGTCGAGTATATCAACGGTGCTATCGATATGTATATAAAGAAGGCTGTCGGACTGGATGATTTCGAGAACCTGAAGAAGCAGGGAGATGAACTCCGTGAGCGCCTTCACCGCACAGGATTCCACAGCGCTACGACTCTTGTCATCCTCGGAAGTAAGCCAGCATGAATACGGGTAAGTTGACGGGACATCCTGTATTAAGGACTCGAAGGCTTGTCCTCCGTCCATTCGCGATGGCAGATTCGGAAGACGTCCGCAGACTTGCTGGTGAATGGGAAATAGCGGATACCACTCTTAATATTCCTCATCCCTACGAGGAAGGGATGGCTGAGAAGTGGATATCGACACATTCGACGGGTTTTGATGAGAATACCAGCCTGACTTTTGCCATCACCTGCCGGAAGGACGGAAAGCTCCTCGGAGCTGTCAGTCTTACGGTACAGCACAGCCATTCGAGAGCCGAGCTTGGATACTGGATCGGAAAACCATACTGGAGAAATGGATACTGCACTGAAGCTGCTCGTGCTGTTACCGAATATGGATTCACCGTTCTAAGACTCAACAGGGTATTCGCAATGTACATGACAAGGAATCCTTCTTCCGGAAGAGTAATGGCGAAGCTGGGAATGAAATCTGAGGGTATTATGAGACAGCATTACAAAAAACGGGATGTTTATGAAGATTTCGCGATGTACGGTATCCTGAGAAGTGAGTGGATCTCAGAGTCCGAGGTAACAAGGTAATGCCTGTCTGGATTACATTCTGAAATGACAAATTCCCGGAGGAGATGTTATCCGCATATTTCACCAGGTTGCGTAACGAAACGGTGTAGAAGCGCTCGCAGACAAGGCATGCGAATGAGATCGACGAAGATGTATTATATATACTTCAAGGAA
>DAOWJX010000242.1 GCA_030640155.1 Candidatus Aegiribacteria sp.
AAACCTGATATTGGCATAGCTGTTGATATCACCGGCTCGGGAGACACTCCCGAATATCCGGTCAGAATGAGAATCGCTGAACTTGGCAAGGGCGTTGCCATCAAACAGATGGATGCCAGTGTAATATGCTCTACTTCTCTTGTGGAATACATGAGAAAACTCGCTGAACAGAATAACATAGACCATCAGATGGAAATCCTTGTTCGTGGCGGAACGGATACTTCCAGTATGCAGAGATTCGGACCTGGAGCACATTCCACGTGTCTTTCCATACCCACTCGATACGGCCACAGCCCTGTGGCTGTCATTCACAGGCATGATGTTCAGTGCGCGATAGATCTGCTTATCGCGTTCCTCAATGATATCGGACCCTCTATAGAACTGTAAAGAAGGGAGCTGACTGATGATACCGTTACTCACAGTAATGCTGGTGATCACCGGGATCGTTCCGGTGCCCGCGGATCATGCCGGATGGACCTCAACCTTCTCAATAGTCGCGTTCGATCCTCATACGGGTGAACTTGGTGTGGCTGTGGCATCCCGTGTGCCTTTTGTGGGTCATGATGTTCCGTGGGCTGAAGCTGGAACAGGGGCAATCGCTACTCAGGCGCTGGTCAACCAGTCTTTCGGCCCGGATGGTCTTGGTCTCCTGCGTGAAGTACTTTCAGCCAGTGCTGTTATGGACAGTCTTCTCACCGCGGACCCGGAAAGAGAAGTCCGTCAGCTTGGAATTGTCGATGTCAGCGGAGGAGCAGTATCATTTACAGGTAATGAGACCTTCAGCTGGTCCGGAGGGATTACCGGAAGCGGATACGCTATTCAGGGAAACATCCTGACAGGAGAGGACGTCATTCTTGATATGGAAACCACGTTCCTTCTTACTGAAGGACCACTTGCTGGCCGACTTCTTGCCGCTCTGCAGGCTGGTGAGGACGCCGGTGGAGACAGCAGAGGAAAACAGTCCGCGGCCATTCTCGTTGTAAGAGCGAACAGCGGGCATCAGGGTTGTTCTGACAGGTTCGTTGATATCTGTGTTTCAGATCACGAGGACCCTGTCTCAGAACTGATCAGACTTTATGGTATCTGGGAGGAGTACAACGTTTTCCCGGTATATCTCGATGCCGGATCCGAACTCGAAACCCAATGGGCTCTTTTGATCATGGAGAGAAGCCTCCAGAATGCGGAGCCGGATCCTCAGGTTCTCAATTATTACGCCTGGACACTTGCCGAGAGGGGATTACAGCCTGAGAGAGCTGTCGCCCTGGCGGAACAGGCCCTGGAACTGGCACCGCAAGATCACAACATCATGGATACACTGGCTGAAGCTCTCTTCCGAAGTGGTGATGCCGGATCTGCTGTGGAATGGGAACTCAGAGCTCTCGAACTGGATCCTGACAACGGATTCTATCAGTCACAACTAGCCAGATTCAGAGATGAACCTGAAGAATAAAACTGCTATGTCAGCAATCACGAAAAGCTTCATTTACGTTGTCGTTCTCAGAGATACGGCACTGAATACATCGGGTGTCATCGAACTCAATCCGGAGCGGGATCCCGATAAAAAGTGCGTAAGAGTCGGGAGGATGTCAGGGTTAAGGCATGCCGGTCAGATATTCCGAAAATGCCGTTTCAAGGATAAACGTTCAATTCTCAAAGGCTATACTACTGAATATGAAAGCGAAGGGGTCAGATCGAAACTTGAGGTAGGTCTGAGACTCGAAAGAGCTCTTATCCAGAAATTGAGGCATGAAGGCTGGACAGTTATTAACAAACTTCCTGAACTGGACAGTTCCATTTACGTTATAGAACTTGAGCCTTCTGTCAGGAAACACAGGGATGTCAGAAGGAACAATCCGCGATCCAGATCAACAATGGAGTGCCTGTATGTAGGACAGACAAGAAGAAGCCCGGAAGAGAGATTTCAGGAACATCATACAGGTTTCGGTCAGAAAAAAGGTGGAAGGCACCTCAAAGGAAAATGTGTAAAACTCCGTCCGGATCTCTTTGAATTCTACAATCCAATGCCGCTGCTTGAATCACTGGAGCTTGAACGAGACCTTGCAGAAGACCTCAGAACAACGGGTTACACTGTTCTGGGTGGTCATTGATCATTTTTTTCTAGTTGCAATAATAATATTGTTTTCTGATTCTTCAGCATCCTCTTGATTCTTAATGATCCTGCCGCTCCAATCCGAAATGAAGATAACTTCACCAAACGCACTGAACAGTTTTACATAATCCTCGAGTTTATTGTAATGGACCTTGTCATCAGGGCGATTTCCGGAAAAGTCAGTTACGATCTGAAGTATGAAAATACCATTCTTATTTAAGAAACGAAAAATCTCCTGTGTGCAGCTGGGAACATCGACACCATGCTTGTTCACTCCGTTCAATTCATAATGATACCAGCTCATTCCTCTCGAGAAGATGACGTCAAAATGTTCATAGTCAAATGCCGACGATAAGTTGAGCGCATCCAGATCAAAGAATTGCGGCTTGGGAAAATGATTCTTCGCATAGTCAATACCAGCCTCTGACAAATCTACGCCTACTACTTCAAATCCTAATTTAGAAAGTAGATTACTGTGGAAACCCATCCCACAGCCTATTTCCAGTATCTTTAAGCCCTTCTGAAGCTTCAAAGGTTTAATAATAATTTTCACCAGGAATCTTTTATGTCGCCAGTTACTGTATGTCCATCCACCTTTGGAGTAGAAATCATCGTAATGACTTTTTTGAGATTGGGTCTCATTCATTAGAATCTCTCCTTCAAGGATCAGGTACTCAAACGTCTAGTTCTGGTCCCTTTGTCGATAGGCTAAGGGCAGATTTCTTCCAGGAGTGTTGCCTGTCGATCTGGTCTGCAACAGGAGACCTCAGCTATAGGCCGACCATGCCGAAGGACGTTATGCAATCCTCCGGCAGTATTTCTTAGCCGCGAGTAGATCTTCCACGCATACTAATGAAACCTGCAGCTCCAAGCACTATCAAAATCACGCTAATCGCAATGCGAAGACCAGGATTAGTGACAATTGGGGTTATACCCTCAGGAGTAATCATCAGCCCGCCTATAATGATTACAAAAGCCCACGTTAGAGGGCCGGTAATAAATTTCATCTTTCTTTCTCCTTTCATGTGGGATTGATACATTATTTTACTTATACAAAATAAACCCAATTGTCAAGTAATGTGTTGTCAATCTGAATAATCATGCTGCGATGTGTTCGAATGTACAGGAATCCTGCTTGATATTGTGTATAGGATCTGAGAGTGAAATAATAGTGGTTAAAATATATATAGATGTTGTGCTATCAGTTACCGTTTCCGGATGCAATACCGATCATCAGGAGAGCTGTCATTATAACCGCTATGATGAGGGCTGCTTTTGCTTTCCTTGGAGAGGATTCACGGTTCAGGAAGTAGATAAACCATCCGAAGGGGAAGAAGAGAAAACAGAGGCATCCCATGCCGGTAGAGAGTCTGTCAGGAGGTTCCTGGTGGTGGTAGTGATGGATTTCCTTGACAGTATTACTCTTATCTGATTCACTTATCCATCCGGGATCGAATTCGTGTTTGTGGAATGTTGACCTGCAGTAATGGCATACATAGGTCTCACCCTTGAAATCGCCAATCTGAGCTCCACAGTTAGGACATTTCATATTCTTTTCCCCGCCTTCTTCTCTTAGGATTATTGTAATCTATCCGCAATATTCCGAAGTGTCCATCCATTCCGGGGAGGAAGTTGTCTGGTGTGGCGCGTATTGTGAATCTGCGGGACTGAATAGTATCTTTCAGTATGTATTCAAAAGCAGTGCTTTTATTCACTATCAGGGTCAATTCCCTCAGAGGGGCAGCTGTTTCAGAGTGGGAGAATAACAGGCTGAAGCTCATTGCTGCAGGCATTACGATGTCCATCCTTGTTCCTGGTATTTACTTACTGTTTCATTTCCTGTTTTCATATATCTACAGCCTGGAAAGCACCTTTCCAGGATTCGGTATTGCGATTGCCCGGAGACTTCTTGGAATGACTTTCATGTCCTTTGGAATATTTATCGGCATCTCCTCTTTCATCAGCGGAGTCTCAGCCATGTTCAGATCGAGGGAGACTTCCCTGCTGCTTACCCTTCCTGTTCGGGACAGGATGGTTGCGTTTTTCCGAATGATTGAGAGCTGGTTCAATGCTGGATGGGCTACAATTCTCCTGGGGATTCCAATTATAATCGCATTTAATGTTTCGCTTGAATACAACTTATTTTCCTCCATCATCGCCCTTGCTCTGTTTCCGTTTCTGTTGGCTGTATGGGTTTCATCAGGCACTATTCTTCTTGGAACATCAATTCGAATGAGCCAGAACAGCGGTAAACTCTGGAGAGCCGCCGTAATCCTTGGATTTATTGTTACTGCAGGTATCTATCTTGTTCTGAAAAGTTCCGGACCTGAGGGTATAGTTGCTGAAGAATCGACAGCGCTGGAAGCAGTTCATAAATTCGTTGCTGATCTGCCTGTAGCCGGCGGTCGATTCTGGCCTCATATCCTTTTTGGGAATGCCGTATCTTCGGTTAATAATGGAATCTGGATGGAAGCTCTTCAGAATACCGGCATCCTGATCCTTGAATCAGCTATCGCAATGTTTCTGGCTTACATCATTATCTGTCCCGGATTCAGAAAACGGTTCTCTGCCATATCCGCCGTTTCTTCTCGCAGGAAAAGCAGTTCTCTGCTCTTGCGTTCCCGTGGCAGATTCAGGACAATGCTTCAGAAGGATATTCTTATCTTTCTGCGGGATCCTGTACAATGGAGTCAGCTTATTCTACTGACAGGACTGTTCCTGGTCTATGCGTTCAATATAAACAGATTTCCCATGGATATAAGCAATCCTCTCTGGCGATCGGTTCTTGTTTACCTGAATTTTTCTTTTTCATGTTTTGTGACTGCTACTATTCTCGTCAGATTCACATTTCCTTCAATCAGTCTTGAGGGTGCCGGTCTCAGTTACATCCTGCAGCTTCCAGCCGGAAGAAAGATGCTGCTGAAATCAAAATTACTTGAGTCATTCCTTTTCATTACTCCTTTTATTATTGGAATTGGTATCTGGTCTACAATTGCAATCGGTGCCGGGACAGTGCTTGTAGTTTCTTCAGCTGTTGCTCTGGGGCTCATGTGCATTGCTCTGGTCAGTATCAATACATGCCTCGGTGCTGTGTTTCCCCGTTTTGACACAGGCAGCGCAGCAAGCATTGCAAGCGGCCACGGAGGTATAATCGCCGCATGCGCATCCATGGGTTATGTTCTCGTTGCGGTGTCTGTACTTGGTATGACGATCCGTCAGGCTCTTCCTGCCTTTGGATCTGAGCAGGCGCTGATAGGACCGATGACTGTTGCTCTGATTATTCTTGGATTCGTAACAGGTGCTGTAACGTTCATTTCTCTCAGAATTGGTTACCGCAGTCTTAAGAAGAGAGATTTTTAATTGACTGAAATAGCTGTTGATTACGGAAGAAAAAGAACCGGTTTCGCGATATGCCTCTCCGGTGTTGTTCTTCCCCAGGATCCTCTGGTGGATACTACCTGGACAATGATCGCGCAGAGGATCAGAACTCTGCAAAGCAAGTACGATTGCGGTACAGTGGTTCTTGGGCTTCCACTTACCTCATCGGGAAAACCAACTGAACTATCCAATGAGGTGGAGCAGCTGGCTGAATACCTCGGACGCGAAGGGTTTGAAGTAGAACTCATGAGGGAGACCGGCTCAACAAAAGAAGCAATAATGCAGAGAACAAATGATACAAGAGACGGGAAACGGGATTCTCTGGCTGCGGCAATTATACTCAAACGGTATCTGGGGCAACCATGAAACGTGCTGCTGCTCTAGTTATCCTTGGTTTGATTGTTCTGATTCTTACAGGCCTGATTCTCATGAAATGGTGCGGAGGTCCGTCTGGTAAAGGTAAAGATTGCGTTTTTACGGTTGAGAGAGGATGGGGAGTCAAGCAGATTGCTGAAACACTGGCGGATTCAGGACTTATTCGATGTCCGGTCTATTTCCTATGGAGATACACGCAAGTGCATAACTCTCCATCATTGCAGGCGGGTATTTATCATATCACGGATAGCATGTCTCCTGATTCGATTCTTTCCATTCTGGCAACTGGAGATGTCATACCTGTTGAAACAAGCTGGGTTACACTTGCCCCTGCTCTTACTCTGGAGCAATCCCTTGATGTTTTGACTGACAGTCGTGGCTTCAGTCGGACTTTGCTGGACAGCCTGTCACGGGATTCATCCTTTCTGTCATCATTGAACCTGCCTACTCTATCAGGATACCTTTTCCCGGAGACATACGAGTTTGCAGATTCTCTGTTGCCTGAGCAGGTTCTCAGGAGGATAGTTGAAACAGGTATATCCAGATGGCCGGCAGACAGGGTAGAGCTTCTGGAAAGTTCAGGTCTAAGTGTTCATGAGACAATCATTCTTGCTTCGATCGTTGAGAGGGAAGCAAAAGTTGACTCTGAAAGGGCGGTTATCTCTGGTATATTCCTCTCAAGAATAAGACGCGGCATGAAACTGGAAAGTTGCGCGACAGTGCAGTTTGCCATAGGAGAGGTAAGGGAAGTGCTTTTATACAGAGATCTTGAGATTGACAGTCCATACAATACATATCGTATTACAGGATTACCTCCAGGACCGATCTGTTCTCCAGGTGAGAGTTCGATATCAGCTTCTTTCAGCCCGGATATCACTTCCGGATACCTGTATTTTGTCAGTATGGAGGACGGTTCCGGACGGCACCTCTTCGCGAACACTCACGCAGGACATCTCGCGAACATCAGATCACTGCCTGAGAGGTGATGGATTGACAGAACCGTTTGGTTTTATTCTTATAATGTATGAAAATATACGATACACATTTATTTTAGAGAAAGGATAGAAGATGAGTGAAGAAAGAA
>DAOWJX010000125.1 GCA_030640155.1 Candidatus Aegiribacteria sp.
TGATCGCAAGGTATTAAATTATGCAGGGATTCTTTCAGCTGATTATGCCTCAAATCCAGGTGGCAAATCATTTCCCCCTCTGGTATTTTTCGGGGACGCACCACACTTCTCAAATTTATGAAATATTTTAATGTACTATTAGTTGATATATATTCTAATAGATAATAGTCCTTTTTACAATGAACAGGGACTTTGCGTGTAAGTTGACGAAGTTGACTACGTCCCTGAATTAAGAGGGTACCCTTGCGAGCACCCTCTTTCTGATGTCGGTTTGATGTCGTTCTGTCGTTTACCTGATGATTGTCATTCTTGACGACACTGTTCTACCGTCCACACTGGCACGAACAAAGTAGATGCCGTTGCCGATCTCGGATGGAACCATCCAGTTGTATGCATGTGTTCCACTGGATACTTCACTTGAGCTGATGCTGGCGACTCTTCGTCCGGAGATATCAAATACACTGATATCAGAAGTACCCGCTCTGGAAGTGTAAATCTCAAATGACGCAAAGCCATTGACAGGATTGGGGCTGACCGGGCTTAGTATAAGATCTGCTGGCCGGGTGGCTTCATCGGTATCTGCAACACCGACCCAGAGTGCGCCCAGAACAGCCTGATATGCGTCAACACGACCGGCTCCGTAGGTGTTATCCTTACCACCGGCGCCGAGTTCAAGTGCTGTAACCTCCATGAGGCTGTCTATCTGCGCGACAGTAAGGTTGTCATTCGCGTCAAGCATCAGGGCTGCCACACCAGCGATATGAGGAGTAGCCATCGAAGTACCGCTCATGGTTGTATAGCCACCCAACCATTTGGTACTCACTACATTCACACCGGGGGCGCAGATATCCGGATCGATCAGAGGCGTTGAGCCGGTGTAATCAGTCCACCAGGTCACGGGACCCCGGCTTGACCAGCTGGCGATTACGTCACTGCTGTTTGTCGCTCCGGCTGTAACAACAGCGCTCTGGCCGCCATGATAAGTCTGATCAGGATGGAACCACGGTGGCGGGCTGTCTCCGGGGGAAAGAATGGTTCCCGCACCGGGTCCGCTGTTAGCGGCCGCTACGCTGTGGAAAACACCTGCGGTAAGGAGATTTTCATTTGCTGTACGGAGAGCGGTATTCCCATGTGTTGAACCGAGTGACATAGAAAGAACCGAAGCACCGTTATCGGTCCCGAATTCCATGCCCTGAATCCACGTAGCTTCTCCACCATAGTAATAATTAATACGAATGGCCATGAGAGTGGCTCCGGGAGCAACCCCTGTTTCAGTTCCCTGCGCGCCATCACCACAAACCGATCCTGAACAGTGTGTCCCATGACCGTAGGTATCCATCGGATCGTTATCTCCATCGTAGAAATCCCACCCGTAGTGATAACCCGCATCTGTGTCATGCCACATGTTGTTGTGAAGATCGGGGTGATTGTAATCTGTACCTGTATCTATAACAGCGACAATAACACCTGTACCATTGTATCCGAGCGCCCAGACATCATCAGCGTTGATCTGGGTGACGCTCCAGGTAATAGCCTTGTCCAGTTCTTCATGAGTTGAGTGATGAACATCGACAGGTTCGATAAGCCCCGCATCCTCATGCGCGGCCATCTCGATAAGAGAAACATCGGCTCGAAGAGATATCTGAAGGATAACTGATGGAGTGGCTTCGCAGTAGACAGCGTTGGACAGCCACAGTGATACGATATTTCTAACACAGTCCGATGAGTAAATTTCCAGATCCTCAATAATTCCGTCCTGGGATGACTCAGCAATCTGCTTCAGTGCATCAACGACAAACTCCTGTTTCTCAGAGCGGGTCATGTCCACCGTTGCTGCATCGATCCATCCGGCATCAAGCTCACCATGAGCCAGAATGAATACTGGAATAAGCTCGATATCACTTGAGTAATCCATCAGGTCCTGAAGGTCGGGATGGATGGTCCCTGCAAATGCAAGAGCTGTTAAGCAGAATAGAACAAAAAGATATTTCATGAGCACTCCTCTCTCAGTTTGGAATTCATATAGATATTTTAAAATAATCAATAGCCTCACGTGATGCAACACGTCTGTGTTAAGTTGAATATTCTGAGAGTTAAAATAACGTAAATAAAAGACAAAGCCAGAACATGTTAATACACCTCCTCAATCAGGCAGGAGTGTATACTGGTTCCATCAAAGTACCAGAAACCGGAATCATCGCTGCATAATCCTTTACTGGATGGAAAGTAGAATCTCCAGCTACCGTCTTGCTTTAGATTTTCCGATAACCATACAATCTCCATATCTCGTGATAGAAGTGTAACCCTTCCAAAAGTTGGACTATAATATAAGAACCCAAGTAAAGAACCATTATCTGAGACAGTATAAGATGAAAACGAATTTGGCATACCTGGTTCTGATAGTGAGCTTGTTGCCTGAAACTGACTGTTAAGTTCATATGATTCATTCTGTAGTGATACTGTTCTTACTCCAAAACTGTTAATTTGGCTGAGTGGAGTCGTCGGAGGGTGAGTCATGCAGTCAATCGCAATTATAGAATCGGATTCACTGAATACGGGGTCAGATATACTCTCTTCTAAATCGAATTGCGCAATCTGTGAGCCATCATCAGTGCTGATTATGTGAAGCTTGTGAAAATCTGAAACAGCAATAAAAGACCCTGTATTAGATAGTTCGAATTCTCTTGTCCGGAAACCCCAGAACTCATGCGGTTCGGGTAATTCAGTATTCCACAGAAGATTCCCCTGCATATTATATGCGCGCAAGCTGTCGTAGGTTGTTGTGTAGAAACGGTCACCCGCTTCCGATAATCCAACAAATTCCACCCCCCAGCTGAAGTTGTCACGGGATAGAATGCAATTGAAATCGGAATCGTACATCCTCAGATAGGTGGAATGTTTCACAAGTACC
The DNA here is from genome assembly GCA_030640155.1 of Candidatus Aegiribacteria sp. Taxonomy (GTDB): domain Bacteria; phylum Fermentibacterota; class Fermentibacteria; order Fermentibacterales; family JCC-6; genus Aegiribacteria. Next base: position 2,912 of record DAOWJX010000125.1, read on the forward strand.
GTTCCATCGTTGGTTACACGAATACGAGGATTGCCCGGAAATCCCATTCCACTTGAAAAAAGATGAATTGATTTGACCGTACCCTCTTCAAGATCGAAGAGAATAAGCTTTTCATCGTTATAACAGCTTCCCAGCAGATACCGATAGTCAGGAGAAAATGTCATTATGTAAATGTCACCCGAATAGGGAATGCTGTTTACTACAGTATCACCTTCCAGCAGAAGAACGAAGTTCTTATCAACGAGAACAGTATGCCACTCAAAACCTTCCTCGGATTCGACTTCATAGACTGTACCTAAATGTGTGTATGCCGGATCGATAAGATCCATGACATTCAAGCTCCATTCCGTAGCGATGCGGATATCAGGTGAGGTCCAGCTTGATTCAGATGTAATTGCAGGTGGGATAACAAGCATGATCATGCTGATGATATTAATACCCATTCTTCCCTTCTTTCACTGATATCGATTCAAGATGATCTGGCTGAGTAGTTCAAAGGTATTTCAGAAGCACACCATTTATTCAATTATGATTCAAGCTGATGATCATTCTTTATTTATGGTCAGCTCATCTCTTCTTTTGCAGGCAAGTTGAACAACCGTTCTTGCGGCTGCGGTTCTGATCTCTCTTGAATCATGCCGGAGAAGTTTTTCAATATAGGTTCGTGAGAGGGTGTACTTTCCGGTTGATGCCCATCTGAGCATCGATACGATTCCCTTTGTCGTGAGTTCCAGTCTTCCCTGCTTCGCTCTGTTAACGATCCTTGCCAGATCATACCCTCGCGGGAGCACTTCCCTTGCTGTCATGGTCTCCAGAAGCAGATCGAATTCATCAGGGTCTACCAGGGTGTCAGTCAGTCCAAGCAGCCATTCAGAGATATCATGAATAACTTTGCCGGGTATTCTCCTGAGGAATTTCAGCACTGATATGCGATCACTTTTCTTCTTCAGATCAAGTTCTGTCAGAACTCTTTCAAGTTTCTCAAGTGTCAGGCGGGAAACGCAGTGAATATCAAAACGATCAAGGAATGGGAGATATTCTCGGTGTCTGCCGTCCTCAGCGGTTTTGAGCATCTCCTCAACACACTTCTCACCGCCCAGAGACAGCATTGAGCGCCAGATCAAGTCCTTACTGACACCGGGATTCTTCCTTAAAATGAAAATAACAGCATCTATCAGCTTCTGATCACCGAGGAAAGTGATACCCTCCAGCGTCGATGCGAGTTCCTGCTGATGATTCAGCCAGTATCCACCCTTATTCGGTTTTCTGAGTTCACGGTCAAGAATAGCTGCAGCATCCTGCCATCCGCTTATTCCAAGGCCCCTGAGAGCAGCCCTTCTTACCCATGTGCTTTTATCATAGAGAATGCTTTTCAGGATTTCCCCGGCTTCTCTGCCAAGAACGAATGGAAGAGCAGTAGCCGCGGCGGTTCTCACATGAGCACTTCTGTCGTTCAGCGCATCCTTCAGAGCTCTTGCGGAATCCGGCCCTGCGACATCTCCGAGTGCCCTTGCAGCACTTTTTCTTAAATGATGATCCGGTTCTTTCTGAAGTATCTCTATCATACAGCCGGTCATTTTTCTGTCACCCAGAATACCTGCTGACTCAAGCAGAGCTTTGATCTGGACTATGTCCGGTTCACAGTTTTGAACCCATTCCCTGAAATCTGAATAGTCCGGTGTATCATCCAACTCGTTAAGGAAACCGGCTACAGTTCCAGGTGGTATTTCCCCTTTTACCCTCTTCTTCTCAAGACCGGCTTTGAGAGCAAGTTCCTCTACTGTGCCGCAGCCTTTACCGGAAACCAATGATAATGTCAGGTCCATTACAGGGTAGAATCTGAACTGCCCTGACCTGTCCAGGGCCTCGATGCCTCCCGCAGCGTGATCCTTACCGTTGTAGAACCCTCCCGCTCTGCTGTTGAATACTTTCACAGCCTGACGGACAGAAGCGATGAAGTTTTCACCCTCTCCTATACATATGAAATCATCGCCGCCGATGTGTCCCGTGAAGTAATCCGGAAGATTTTCGGTCAGAATACCTGCAAGTGATCGGAGTACAGCATCACCTCTTGTAAAGCCGTAGTAGTCGTTGAACGGTTTGAATCCGGAAATATCAAGGTATGCCGCCATTGATGATCCATCAATAACATCCGATCTTATCCTTGCGGATATTGTCCTGTTTCCCGGAAGACCGGAAAGGGGGTTCCGTGTACTGGCGACCTCCAGTAGACGGGAGTAACTTTCAAGTGCCGCGATTATTACATCAGGGGGAGTTTCTGGTGAAATAAGCCCTGTAGCTCCGGCATCAAACCAGGATTCAGCGTTTTCTCCTGATGTGAATGCAAACCAGGGAGTGTCAGCACCGTACAGTTTCCTTATATGATCCGCAGCTTCAGAAGGATCGTATCTGCCTGAGACCAGAATAGCGGAAAACTGTTGATTATCAGTATGACCATCAATCACCGCTCCCTTAAACGGCGGATCATTATCACCAATCCAGAGGAAACTACCTCGCGACTGCTTTTCCATCAATCCATTCAATTCTCCGGGAGATTCCTGTTTCCGAAGCGGAGCGTACCCCTTTACCCAGCAGCGAATCAACGATATCGTCAAGAATGGCAATTCCAACAGGCTGCCCGGTATTCCCAAGCACGATTCCGGCAGGAGCAGCTGCTTTCCCAAGCCCTGTGATCACGCTTATCAGATCATCGCTCAGTTCAAAATATGGTAATCCTTTAATACCGGTATCGTCAAGTGTTTGCCCGGATCCTATGATCGAAGCTCTGTCAGCATAACCGCGGATAGTCTCGCCATCCTTCTCACGAACCAGTACAAACGGATACCCGATATCAATGAGTTTCTCCAGGATATCTCTCCGGGATGCTCCTATGCAGGTGTACGGGACTCCTCGGAGTGATCTCATCACATCACCTATCATTGTGTCATTCATTCTGAGAACTCTCTCGGCGATCGGGCCGGCTTCAGAGGATGAATCAGTGAGAAGGCCAAGTATTTCACTTTTACTTTCGAAAAGACGGGAATCAATCCTCCGGCCCACAATCAGAGTTGAAAGGAAGTCAGCGATAAGAACAACCGGAAAAAGGATTATCCGGAGCACAAGGAGAGGAAAAGAGAGTCTGAATACCACTCGCTCTTTTGATATCAACATCAGCTGCTTCGGTATCATCTCCGTGAAAATCAGAATGAAGAATACCAGGATAGTCACTGAAAGAGGTTCAAGCCATGATATTCCAGTATTTCCGGTAATCCTTGAAGTAATCATGGATGCCAGAACCATCCCCACGTTCGTACCCACCAGAGTCGTAGTAAGATATTTGCGAGGATGTTCGATGAAGTCCAGAGTCAGTCCTGCCCATTTTCTGCCCTCTCTCAAACGGCTGTAGGCTCTGATTCTGTTTGCTGCCGAAAATGCTGTCTCGCTTCCGCTGCAGAAGGCGGAAAGTGCAAGAGCGGCCAGAAACAGAATAATCATCAACACTGAGTGCTCCTCCTTTTATCAAACCTCACTTCCAGGCGTTCCAGTCTGGGGCCACTCTTTGACACGATTCTGAATAGATACCCCGACGCGAAGATCTCCTCTCCCACTTCAGGAATTCTACCGGTAACCTCCATAAGCAATCCGGCGCATGTCTCAGCCCATTTCGCACTTATATCACTCCGCAAGAGTTCAGAAAAGGTTATAAGTTTCATCGAGGCGGGAATCTCTATCCACCCGTCCTTAA
>DAOWJX010000187.1 GCA_030640155.1 Candidatus Aegiribacteria sp.
CTCCTCTTTCTTTGCTATTTCCTCATTCGGTTCTGTTCCGTTATCCTCAACACCTATCCAGTGCCAGGATGACTCCGGTTCCTCCCCGGATGCATTTTTGTTTTTTCCCTTTCGGAGCTCTTTTTCGATGATATCTGCACGATCAAGGATAAGTTCCACGGCTTTTCTGTTTCTGAGTCTGTCCAGAACGGATGCGGCTGACTCCTCAGGATTCTTTTCAGCATTAATATCCTCTTCAGTAATTTCGATATTTTCCTTCAAAGCAACGGCTCTGAGCACAAGGAATTCCCGAACCTTCTTCAGAGCCAGTTCTTTCGTCGCCTCTATGGTTTCCTTGCCGGGCTCTTCTTCTCCAAGTCTTTCAAGGTAATCCTTTGTCAGGTTATCAACCATATACGCAGGCGGGTCGAACGGGTTGCTTTCCAGAAGACTGTCAATGGCTTCTCTTTCTTTAACGTAAATTATCTCCTGATCGAAACGGTTTCTGACGCTTTCCTCAACTTTTTTCCGGAGATCTTCCACACTGTCAACGTCAGCTGCTTTCTTTGCGAATTCATCGTTAAGCTCAGGAAGAACAGGATGTCTGATATCCGTTATCCTGAACTTATGAACTGGATGCAGGTTATCCTCTGTATCACTATGCATCCTGGCCAGAAACTGTGTACCGGCAGCAGTTCCCAGAACCAGCTTATCAAAACCGGTGCCAATCTGTGATTCTCCGATTCTTATACTGAACTTCTGCGGTTCTCCCGAATCCCCTGTTGGCATAGCTTCAAGCAGCACAAGGTCACCTTCTTCAGACGGCCTCTCAACTGTTTCGAAGCTGACCATTTTCTCACGGAACGATTCTATCGTATCCTCTATTGCGGTTTCAATATCAAGCGAAGGCAGTTCTATTTTGATACCATCGATACCTGAGGGTTCAGGTGTTTCATAGAGTGAAAAAGTCATTTCGAAAGAGTACGCTTTATCCTCCGCGGGAAGTTCTATCTTTCCCTCAGGATCGTTATCATCAAGTATCCAGTCTTCCTCTTCAAGCATTGCTGACGTAAGTTCCCGTCTGACGATATCAGCAACTTCCGCCTTTATAATGTTTCCATACTGCTTTTCAATAATAGATCTGGGGACCTTACCTGGTCTGAACCCAGGTATTTCAAGATCTTTTGTAATCTGCTTGCGAATATCACGGAAATGCGATAATATCCTGTCGGATGATTCCGTGAAACATACGGTTCTTCTGTTTTCTTCTGACTTCACAATGTCATACATCAGTTGTTCTTTCCTTTGAAATGGTGCGAGAGGGGGGACTTGAACCCCCACAAGCCCAGCTTACCAGATCCTAAATCTGGCGCGTCTGCCAATTCCGCCACTCTCGCAGTCAATGATCAGTAAGTGTGCAACCGTCAAATATGCACGGATAAAACATTTCCGTCAAAGATCGTAATCCCATAAACAGGAAACGTCTTCACCACGATCTGGCGGAACATGCAATCAGGTTATCGTTAATCCTGTTCAGGGCGGTATTGTTCCCTGACAAGAGCAGCCTCATCACTCTCAGGATACCTGTTAAGCAACAGATCAAAGAGACGGTCTCTCTCGAAAGGAGCGCTGTGAGCGCCGTAAATATCAGCAGCTCTGAATATTGCTCCTGCAGCCCATTCGGAACCAGGATACATGTAATACAGGGCAACAAGATCCTCTATGGCGCGATGCGATTGTCCGGCTGCTTCCCAGCAGATAGCCATATAATACAAAGCGTCATCAGCAAGAGAAGAGGCAGGATATTTCTCATGAAGTTCCATGAACCCATATGCTGATATTTCGAAACTCCCCTGCTGGAACTGCCTGTAAGCTTCCTCATAAAGGAGCTGAGCATCGGGTCCCGAAACAGTATCCTGCTCAGTGATTCCGCCCGTACTGCCAAGCCTGATCAATACAACAGTAAGTTCGTCAGCAATGGCGGTAAGCCTCTCAATCTCAGCGGAAGTCCGGGAACCTGATTGAGCCTGAAGCCCTCTTAGAAGACTCTCATTCTCTTTCATAGCAAGAGTCAGAGAATCAATTTCATTCCGCATCGAAAGCTGCCCGGCTTCAATGTCGACGATCTCCTTCGGAGTGTGAACCCAGATACCAAAGCATCCGGTAAATGTAAGTGATAGAAAAACCGCAGTGATAATTCCTCGAATCATATCAGTTTCCCGGAAGAACTCTGAAGTGAGCTCTCCTGTTCAACACCCAGGCCTGTTCGGTATGAGCCGGATCAAAAGGACGTTCCTTGCCGTAACTGACATACTCAAGGCGGTTTGAAGCTACGCCATAATTAAAAAGATAGTTATAGACGGAAAGAGCTCTGTTCTCTCCAAGAGCAAGGTTGTAATCAATCGTACCTCTTTCGTCGCAGTGACCTTCAATAAGGACTCTGAATCCTGGTGTTTCCAGGATATAGGACGAATTTTCCATCAGAATATTAAGAGCTTCAGATGACAATTCATCACTGTCGTAGTTGAAAAAGATATCGTTCAGATGTTCCTGGTAAACAAGAAGCATTTCAATACCGGAGGACAGCGTATCTGTTTCCCATACTCCGGTAAGGGTATCCGCAAATTCCTCTACAATAACAGTGGTTGTGTCATCTCCGTCCGGAATAGTGTCATCCGGTCTGCATCCCGAGATGGACATTGTAAGCACAAGCATGACGGATACGGCCAGCGCCGCTGTCAATCGAACTCTCATCATAATCATCCTTCCTTTCATGGGAGAAATGATCGAATTATCTGAATCCAAGCGGTGACCATGTCGGACAGTAACTCTCACCGCTCAAGGAAAGCTTTCTTACTGAAAGCTCGTTAAGTTCCAGCACGAAAACAGCACGTTGTCCATCCATATCGCTGCTGAAGGCGATATGCCTTCCTGTAGGCCCCCATACAGGATCTTCATTAAGAGATCCTTCGAATGTAACCTGACGAATGTTGGAGCCGTCAGCGTCCATGACGAATATGTGAAAATTGCTCCCGACCCGGGCGGTATAGGCTATTCTGTCCCCATCAGGTGACCACGATGGACTGTCACAATATGAGTGGGATCGAGTTGCTCTCATAGCCGTTCCGCCTGAACTGTCCATGATATAAAGCTGAGGATA
>DAOWJX010000222.1 GCA_030640155.1 Candidatus Aegiribacteria sp.
GGATCTTCCTGCACAGTCTCTGCCAGGTCAGAATCAAATCTGGTTCACTCCGAACGTTGGCAGCGTAGATATGTTGGACCTGTTCAACGATCCGGAACAATGGGATTCCGCCAGATCGAAGATTGATGTGTTCAAGTTTTATACAGGACAGGTTGGAAGTGGAGGCTGGAGCGGTATCGGAAATCCAGGTTACAACATAGGCGAGAACTATCTCGAAAACCTGGTGAATGTCCAGGCCTTCAACAAGCTGGGGCAGTGGGAAATTGACATTGCTATCGAATCATTTTTTGCGGGTCCTGTCATGTCCTATGATCCGCTGGTATGTTCATCAAGCGAATATGTCTTTAACCTTTCGCTGGATGGATCAATAAATGTTATACAAAACGTACAGAATAACGGTGGGGTTGTCCGTTATCTGGCGATGGATGAACCCATAAGGCGATGGTACCCCGAATTCTACTATATCTATACAGGCCAAACAGATCCAAGACCCTGTCTTGCTGATTCACTTGGTTGTCTGGCAGATCATGTAGCCGCATACATACTGCAAATGCAAATATGGTTTCCATCAATTCCTATTGGACATATCGAGCTATATCCTGAAGTGGGAGTTGATCAGTTCAAGGAGTGGATCATCGCCTTGGAGGCTAGAGGTGTTTTTCTTCCGTTTCTACATATAGATGTTCATGGTCCCCGAATTGATCAGTATATCTCATTCGGAATAAACATCGATGTCGTATCCGATATGCTGGAATTGAAAGCATTTCTTGAAGACCATGATGTAGAATTCGGCATCATCTTCACCGATATCTATTGGGACAGCCATATCTGGGGAGTCGATGAATACAACGATAGCGCTTATTACGATCGTACGATGGAATGGGTCAACTTTGTCAATAATGCAAACATAGAGTTTGATCATGGTATTTTGCAAAGCTGGGTATTCCCTGTGTACACAACCGGACTCGGACCTAATGAAATACCGATAAATCTCCCTGAGGATGATCTTCTCATTTACAGTCATACACGACTGATCAACGAAGCGGTGAGCATCCTCGTGGGTATTGATACAGAATCTTCAAGTAACCTGCCGGTGAATGGTGTTCTCTATCAGAATTATCCAAATCCATTCAATCGCATAACCATCATCACTTATGAAGTTCCGAAACTCTCTGAAGTATCCCTGAAGGTTTACGATATTATTGGAAGAGAGATTCAGACAATTGTGAGCAGCTTTCAAGAACCAGGGACATATTCCGTGATCTTTGAGGCGAAAGACCTTCCGGGTGGTGTCTATTTCTACAATCTGCAAGTTGGTGAATCTCTTGTAGAGACAAGAAGAATGCTGCTCGTGAAATGAGATGGAAAATGAGGTTATCTGTGTATGAAAGAACCCCTCCTTCGAAGAGGAATAGATTTACTGACGGACTCATCCAGAACCCAGAGGGGTCTTAATCCACGAATCCGGCTCCATTAAAGCCTGCTCGATGGAGGTTACATGAGCGCCTGGAGATACATCCCCGGCAGATGGTGGATATTCGCTATCCCGCTGGTCATATTCCTCGCTGTCGGTATTACTATCCTGGTGGCTTACGGAAACGGTCTCAGAACCCCTGATACATGGTTCCCTATGGACGAGATCCTTTTCCTGGGTATCTTATTCATCGTTCTTCCACCACTGTTCACTTCTCTTCTGGTGTTCAACATAACGAAAGGCAACAGGAGGGAGGAGAAATTCCTGAAAGACGGCATCCAGTTGGAAGCTATACTTCTATCGATGACAGAGACCGGTACAACAGTGAACAACGCACCGGAAATAGAGATGGAACTCTCCCTCCAACTCCCCGATGGTTCTACCATAAATGTTAAACACAGGTGCTTCGTCAGTCTTCTGGACCTGGCAAACCTTTCAATCGGCGACAGGTTGCCGGTGGTGATGGATCCTGAAAACCCCGACAGAATAGTCGTACTGACGAGGCTTTCTTAATAAACTGCCAGTCATGCTCAATTCGCAGAATACAGATGCGGACCGCTTCGAATCGCATCGGTTGTATGTAAGAACTCCATTCATTATTGTCCTGCAATAATTTACGGTATTGACAGTATGGGGTTATACCCTGTATTTATACGTTAATGAAAAGTTTAAAGCTGGATAAAAACAGAGAGTATTTCTGTGGCTTCGATAGTGAATTGATTGTTATTATCGAGTTAACTCATGATCAGAAAAGGAGAGCATGTCGATAAGGATTACAGCATTGATAACGGGTCGGTGGAATAGCAATACCTCACCTGGGGTCCTTCTGCAGATATTTATTCTTATTGCAGCGACATCGCTTGTTGCTGCTGATTCAGGAAGCCAGGTAGTGAGTCTTTATCCCGGAGAGTATGAAATAGTTCAGGGCCTCAATGGTCAGAGAATTGAGATGGAAGGCTTCAGCCAGTTGATGGACCCCGGAAAGCCTATGCTTCCCGTGAAGAGGTTCCAGATTCTGCTTCCCCCTGGTGCCAGAGCAGTCTCAGTAGATGTGATTGGTTCCACTGCCAATGAATTACTCATGTATTACGATATTCAGCCATTCGAGGGAGTTATCCCTCTTCTCAGCCCACCGCATCTTGAAGAAGTACTGGCCCGGCTTGATGAGGAGTGGCAGGCGAACCACGAAGCTGTCTATCTGAGTGACCAGTCTTATCCCAGCAGGATCGCATGGCTTTCCGGAGCGGGTACTCTTCGCAAATACTCGTACGTATCTATATCTTTCTGCCCGATCACCTATCATCCGATATCCCGGAGGCTTGTCTACCACGATCATGTTGATGTAGTCATTAATTACACGCTGCCTGCTGTCGGAAGCACTGAGGCAGAGCATATCTCGCAACTCCTTACGGATTGTGTCGCTGATGAAAGAGCAGAGCAGCTTTTTCTCAATTACCGGGAACTGGCAGGTGAATACACTTCCAGCGGGATAGAAACATCGTTTGATGATTCATACGATTACGTTATCATAACCACGGGCGACCTGATCGGTTCTATTACATCATCCACTTTCCCTGCATGGAAGGCGGCACTCGGGTACAGCCTGAAAACCGTTCTTATAACCGACCCTTTGATTGCTGATCAACCGGGTTATGATCTGGAGGAACAGATAAGGAACTTCCTCAGGGAGTACTACGGGTTATGGGGAATTGAGTATGTCCTCTTCGTGGGTGACTATGCCACGGTCCCGATGCGTATATGCTATCCAGATTCCTCTTTCCACGTATACGATCCATCCAATCCAAATCTTTTTGCTCCCGGTACTCCCACTGACCAGTACTTCGCAGACCTGTCTTATACTGATTTGTTGTCCTGGGATCTGGACGGAGACGGTTATCTCGGGGAATACAACCAGGATCTTCCCGACTTTCTTCCGGAGGTCTATGTGGGAAGGATTCCGGTGAATGACACCGATCGTATCACATACGCCCTTAACAAATCCGTTACCTTTGAGCAGGATGACGGGAGCTGGAAAAAGAACGTTCTGCATCCGACCACAATACTCTTCTTTGAAAACCAGAATTACAGCGGGTATCCGTTTATTGATGGAGCTTCAGTGATAGACTCCATCGAAATCGGTCTTATGGACGGCTGGAACATCACGCACATGAGTGAGCAGTTTGGTATTGTAACGTCTCTGTTCGATTGGCCCGCTGTTAGTGAAGGTGTATTTATAAATCATTGGCGCAACGGTCAGTATGCGGTGGTTAACTGGTCAGGGCACGGCTGGTCCAACAGTGTCTCGCGGTCGGTCTGGGAATGGGATGACGGTGATGGTGTTCCAGAATCGGGTAGCGGCGAGTTTTATAACCTTTCGCTGCTTAACACTGTTACTTCAACCAATCTGGATGATGATCATCCGTCGGTTGTATTTGCGATCTCATGCAATGTGGGCTATCCCGAACCAAACGCATGGGGGAACCTGGGCATTGACCTTGAAACTAAACCGGGATGTGGTGCAGCTGTAGGCATGGTGAGTGCTTCAAGACCATCAGCTATATCCTCTGACTGGAGGAATAACCCCGGTGGAGCGGAGCAGATATGTTTCGATTTCAATCGTTACCTTGTCAGTGAAAACGAGCAAGTGGGAGTTGCCCTGTATGATGGCAAGTATGATGCTACAACCGTTTACGGATGGTCACATATCTACGAGTACGGGAATGTATACAATGTCAACCTTTATGGTGATCCATCTCTGGAGGTTGCCGGCTTCCCGACCGGTCTTGAGGAGGAGCAGACAGACCCTGGAGTTCTGACTCCATCTCTTCTCCCTGCCTGTCCCAACCCGTTCACATCACTGACTGCATTGCGTCTTACACTGCCAGCCTCAGGAATGGTCCTTGCTGTGGTGTACGATATCAGCGGCAGAAAGGTTGCATCGCTGATGGAAGAAATGTGTCCCGCCGGAGAGCTGCTGCTCACATGGGATGGCAGAGACAATGCTGGAGAATCACTTGGTCAAGGTATCTATTTTGCCGTTGTCACAGCTGGTGATCATCAGGTTGTTCAGAGAATGCTGCGGTTGAGGTAAGTTCCAGCTGCCCGATTGCTACTGATTATTCCAGTGCCTTTGGTATCAGGATGATAGCTGATGTAATAACTGATGCACATATATACGAGAAGAGTGACTGCCAGACCCCACAGAGCCGTGAGCTGTGACTGGTAGAAAAGGAATATCTGCGTAACGAATATATTGATGAGAATCGCCCTTTTGAACCAATGTGCGGCGGTTGTTCTCGATGATCGAAAGCGCAGAAGACCTATCAGAACGAACATACTGCTGATGAAAGCTCCAACAATTGAGAGACCGGACACATTATCAAACGGAACCCAGTTCGGGCTCAC
>DAOWJX010000007.1 GCA_030640155.1 Candidatus Aegiribacteria sp.
ATGAACTGGATAATGAAAGATACCAGACGGTATATGCATCGAAGAAAGGCGCGGTTGCCGCGCCGACCGCCGGCCTGCATTTCGACCGGGAACTACTGATCCGTCTCTCAGAAAAGGGAATAGAACATACTTACGTAACTCTTCATGTCGGGCCGGGAACATTTGAACCTCTTCGGTCAAATATTCTTAAGGATAATACTCTTGATCCGGAGGAGTATTATGTTTCAGCTGAGACCTTCTCAGCCATCAGAAATGCAAGAAAGGAAGGAAGAAGAGTTATCGCAGTGGGAACGACAACAACAAGAGTTCTGGAAACAATAGATATTAATTCAGAGACGAGTTTATCAGGAGAGACTGGAATCTTTATATTTCCACCATACAGCTTCCGGAATGTGGATGCCCTGATTACGAACTTTCACCTTCCTGAGAGCTCATTGTTATGCCTTGTAGCGGCGTTCATGGGTTATGAATTCATGATGAACGCCTATAGATACGCTGTTGATAATCAGTTCAGATTCTACAGCTATGGTGATGTCATGTTGATAGAACGGGAGTCGATACAGTGACACTAACCGCCAGAAAATATGCCTGGCTTAACAGAATTTCTCCTAAATTCAGACAACTGGCAGGATTGTATATTCTGGAAATATCAGTCATTCTTTCCTGGACTTTACTTCTGGAGGCTCTTCTCTCTCTCCTTTCCGGCAACTGGCATCTGCTTCTTCCTGTAAGCTATCTCCTGTCTGTCACGATGCTTGCATGGCTGGAGAAGTCGAGAATCAGAATCTTGGAACAGTCTCCTTTTGAAGCTCTGGGTCTCGCTGAGATCAGCGTTCACGGACGTAATCCATCGGAATGGCAAACATTACGAAGACTATTGTTTACGCCACCACTGATACTTTCCGGTATTGGTTTGATACCTTTTCCGCGGAAAAAGATGACCCTTCTTCAGTTGATATCCGGTACAAAAATAGTTCCCCTGAATGTCGATATGGATCCCAGAACCAAAGAGGAGATACGGGACATCAGGCACCGCTCATTGATGAAAGTTATTGCATATACCATTTCCTCTCTGATGGTCACGGCAATCATTGTTTTCGTGCCGCCTGAGAATGTGATCAGTGCCGGAGTTGATCAGTATCAAGCAATGGAGAGATTGCCACAGGAAGAGGAAGAGCTTCTTGCTGCGTATCTGGAATTGAAAACGCTTTATCCGGACAGCATCGAATTCCATGTAAGACTGGCAAGCCTGTATTATAGAAACAACATGGAGGCGGATCTTGTTCTGGAACTGGAAGAAGTCAGGAGACTTGATCCTGATCACTCCGTTCTGCTGCTTGGTGAGGATCTCTCAGTAAGTATGGAAGATCTGCGTGTGGATGGTGATTCCACTTCAGCGGATTCCATGGGATTTTCTGCATACCTTACTCCGATCACGCAAGAGACAGAAGAAGATCCTCTGACAGATGATTCAGACAGCTTGCAGGCCGAACCAGTACCGATAGAACTGGATTTGATAGCATCAGATTCCATAAGGATTCCAGATGATACAGTATATACGGATTCAACCACTCTCCTGGTTGACACACCTTCTGACTCCCTGATCATTCCCGAAATAGACGACACCCTGTTGCTTCCTCCACTTCCAGACAGAAGCAGTGTAACGGAACCTCAGGACTCATCAGACCAGGAAGTGGAAGAAGTTGAATTCCCATTGGAATCCGAACAGCCGGATTCCTTACTTATCCAGCCGTCAGTTGAAGATTTGCAGGAGTCAGCTCCCGAAACGGAAATCGGTGAACCTGAAGAAACACCTGAAGAAACACCTGAAGAAATACCAGAAGAAGATGGGGATGAACAACCTGTATCAACACCTGATCCTGAAGGGATATGAAGTCTGAGAAATCCTCCATCATTCACGTTGCTCGGCAAATCAGGCAGAGCACGAAGAGGTCTGCTTAATCTTGCCCACGGTCCGGTCGAGACCCCTGTATTCATGCCAGTCGGAACGCAGGGAAGTGTAAAAACCGTCAGAAATTCAGATCTGCTTGACGATGGCTGGCAAATAATTCTTGGAAACACATATCATCTTTACCTCAGACCAGGCTCCAGTGTAATAGAGGAAGCGGGCGGTCTGCATTCATTCATGTCGTGGCAGGGAAATATTCTGACTGACAGCGGTGGTTTTCAACTGTTCAGTCTGTCTCAGCTTAGAAAGCGTTCCGAAGACGGTTATCGATTTCAATCACATATAGATGGATCCAGCCATATCCTTACACCTGAAAAGGTTATCAATCTACAGAAAACCTTCGGAAGTGATGTCATGATGATACTGGATGAGTGCCTGGAGCAACCCAGTGATTACGGTCAAACTGAAGAATCTCTCAATCTGACTCTGAGATGGGCTGAAAGAGCCAGAAAAATTCATCAGGAAAAAGAACAGGCAATGTTCTGCATCGTCCAGGGCGGTGCTTTTCCTGATTTGCGGAAGAAGGCGGCCCAGGTGCTCTCAGAAATGGATTTTGACGGGTATGCAATTGGCGGAGTATCGGTGGGCGAACCAAGAAAACTGATGATGAGAGCTGTGAAATCCTGTATTGATTTTCTTCCTCTGAATAAACCAAGATATCTCATGGGTGTCGGAAAACCGGAAGACCTCGTGGATTTTGTTGCCGTTGGTGTTGATATGTTCGACTGCGTGGTTCCCACAAGAAACGCTCGGGGAGGAAGTTTCTTTGTACCAGGCGGTCATATAAACATCACCAATTCGCGGTTTAAAAACGATCAGCGCCCTGTCCAGCCTGGATGCAGGTGTTATGCATGCCGCACATATACAAGATCCTATATCAGACATCTGTTCAATTCGAAGGAATGGCTGGCCCCTATTCTTGCCACACTTCACAACCTTCATTACTTCTCTGTGCTTATGGAAAAGATACGCATTGCGATAGACGAACGACATTTTACAAGCTGGAGAAAAGATTGGTATCTTTTAAGAAAGCACTTTGATTCAGAGACTTTCTAATCCGCATATCTCACCAGAGTTACTACTGCAACGGCGCATAAGACACTCGCATACTGCGTTATGCTCAACCGACCTTCCTTGAAGTATATATATAATACATCTGCGTTTATCTCATTCGCATGCCTTGTCTGCGAGCGCTTCTACATCGTTTCGTTACGCAGCTTGGTGAGATATGCGGACTGAGACAACAACGTTCATCATATTCATGATGAGTATTGCCATACGAATTCCTCAAAGTTAGTATCTATAAAGAAGTACGAAAATCCTATCAGGATTCCTGCTCTGGAAGGTTGAAGTTAGAGGTTCATATGACTGGAACATCTGAGATAAATGATTCTGATATTCTCCTGAAGAAGCTTCCCGGAACGAGCGGGTTGGATCGAATCAGGATTCTCGCAGATCTTTCTGAAGTTTACAAGGAATCTGATCCGGGAAAAAGTATTGAATTCGGAAGAGAGGGGCTGGAATTACTTACCGAAAACGAAGATCTGGGATTAGAATCAAGAATTCTGAGAACAGTCTGCTGGTGTGCCCAGTGGCTTGGACAATTCAATGCCTCACTGGAGTACGGCCTCAGTCTGCTTGATATTGCAGATAAATCTGGTAATAACAAATACATATCTGCAGCATTTCACGGGATCGGGATTGCATACTGGAGATTGGCTCGATTAGACAAAGCTCTGGAATACTTCATGAAGGCAATGAAGATATACGAAGAATCTGGAAACAAAAAGGGTATCGCATCAATGCTTAATAATATCGGAATGATATGTAATGATATGGGAGATAAGAGGAAAGCTCTCAACTACTATCTGGAGTCTATAAAAGTAAATGAACAACTCGGTCAATCCACCAGCCTTGCTAATTCACTCAACAATGCTGCAATTATTTATCGATCCCTGGAAGAATATGAGAAAGCGTTGGGATTTTATCAAAAAGCCCTGAAAATCCATCAGAAACTGGGAACCAGATGGGGAATATCCCACATATTGATGAATATCGGTACTGTCTATAAATATCTTGAGGATTTTGAAAAATCACTGGAGTACTTCTTCAGATCACTCGAGATAGAAGAAGAAACAGGTGATAAACAGGGAATAATCGAAACACTGTTTAATATTGCCCTGATCTTTTCAGTGACTGATCGCCATTCCGAAGCTCTTGAATATGCCCATAAAGGACTCGACTATGCTAATGACATGGGATCATTGGACATCAGAAGAAACTGCTGTATAGCAATGTCAACCATTCTTGAACAGAAGGGTGATTTCAGGGAAGCGCTCGAAAACTATAAGGAATTCAGCCAACTGAATGATGAGATTTTCACAGAAGAAAGCAGTAAGAAATACAACGAACTGCAAGTAAGCTAC
>DAOWJX010000349.1 GCA_030640155.1 Candidatus Aegiribacteria sp.
ACAGTGGACATAATCACCTGAGTGGTTATTTCTCTTTTTACCAGTTCTTTAATGAAACGGACTGTTCTTGCCCAGGCTCCTTGAGTATTCCGGAAGCTGTCATGTTCCTGTTCATGAATACTGTCCAGGCTGACAGCAATCTGTCCTGGTGGATGTTTTTCAAGTGCTTCCAGGAGCCCATCCGGAATAAGCGTTCCATTTGTTTCGATATCAATAACCAGTTCTGCATCACGATACTCTGCAGCAATTCTGTACAATTCAGGAAAATCAGATCTCAAAAGCGGTTCTCCACCTGTGAACTTAATATTTTTCAGACCAAGTTTAACTGTTTGATCAAGAAGTTTGATAAACTGTTCTGAAGTAAACTCGCTTTCCAGTCTTTTTCTTGTTTCAAAATGCTGAGAACTGCGTTCAGGTGATATCCAGCAGTGTTTACATGCAAGATTGCACTGCCCGACCGGATTAACATACAGATGCCGAAGCGGTGGTGTATCCATCATTAATTATTCAGATAATTCTTAAGGCATAACAGAGAGAATTTCTCTTTTGCAGCTCCTTCAATTGGAGCACCGGCAGGGCATGGACCGCTGCAGTAATCATGCAACTCACATGTTTTACATTCAAGCCAGGGCCATCTTCGCAAGACAGTAACTCTCTTGAAGTACTCAGCTTTTTCACTCGTAAGAACGTCTTCAAGATCAGTATCCATAAGATTTCCAAGTTTCACTTCTGGCAGATGATCGCAGGGCGTAACTGTGCCATCGGGGAAAACAGCGATTTTACTGCTGACTGCTCCACAAACTTTTGAGGAGTAATATGGCTTAGCTGTGCCGTTATTTACTTTGACAGCTTGGACTGCCATTTCAAGTACTGTGCCGCTTACTTTGCCTGGATATTTCAGCGCTGTTTTAATCACTGATTTTCCAGCCTGTCTAACTTGCATATTAGAAGGACAAAGCCTTGAGTCTGTATCGGGTCCAGTATCAATAAATGTGTTGAATTTAATATTTTTCCCATATCTAAGCGCATGTTCAGCAATTTGTTCTATCCTGTCGATATTTACCGAATTTACAGTACAGTAGAAAACAATTGGAATCTTTGCTTTCTTCAGGATTCTAACACCCTCCATTGTCTTCTTAAATACACCTTTACCCCTGATTGCATCATGTGTTTCAGGAGAATCTCCATCAAGGCTGACCATTACTGCATCGAGCCTGGGCATTGAGTCTGCAAGCAATTCTGCTATTTCATCTGTAAACAGAGTAGCGTTTGTATTGATATTCACGCGAAAGGGGCGCTTGAGAACTTCCTTAAAAACATCGGGAAAATCTTCCCGCATAAAAGGCTCACCACCTGTAAGAGTAAGTGTAAATAGTTTAGCATCAGCAAGTTTGTCCAGGATTATTCCCCACTCCGAAGGGGAGAGTTCTCCAGGAAGCTCTCCATGGCTGTATACACTGCAATGGCGGCAGGAGAGATTGCACTTATGTGTGATCAGTAAGTTTGCATCTCTCGGAGGGACGAACAAGATCAGTTCTCCTCCAGTGATATCAGAAATTCAGTCTCAACAAGTTCATTAAGAAAGCTATCAAGATCATTCTCAAGAGTGATCTCTTCGGGATAGAGTCTTTCAAGTTCACGCAGAATTGCGGTTCTGGTTCTTCCTTTGTCGATAAGATTGCAGATTCCCCATGCGACATCTTCCACGAGTTTGAGATTACCTGTGTTTACATCGAACAGTATTCCGCCTTCGGGTTCCTCCCTGAAGACAACATTTTCCGGATATCTGATCTTTTCCACGTTACCGCCTTCCTCGAATGGAACATTGACCTGCCTCCCCGGGTAATATATTACTATAATAGTATCCCGAAAGGAGAATTATCCAAATGCGGACAATCTTATTAGTGTCTTTGCTGATGTTTTCATCAGTGGTTCTTGCAATAGGTCTTGAACCTACGGAGTTTTCACTCATGCAGCCTGCGGATGACGGATGGTTCAATCCTGAGTTTTCAGGGTGGGCCGGTTTCAGTCTGATATCAGGTGGCGGCAAAACCCTGGGAAGCGGAACTTACGTTGGAAGCATGTTGTTCTCTCTTCACCCGAATGTAACCGCATCCGTTGATATCGGTTATTCAAGGCTGTACGATTTTCATGGTTTCTCATCCGGAAGGGTTCTTGGAGCAATAGATCTGCAATGGAAAGCTTCTGACAATTTCCTTATTCAGCTGCGTTGCAGCGGGTCACTTCCGGACTCCTCTCTGACAGGATTCTGAGAACTGCTGCAGCCGCAACTGTTCCTGCCGTTTTACATTATTCTGCTTTCTTTTTCGAGGGGGGATTCCCTTGTTTCGAAGGGAAACCTTCCTGAAGCACTTCCTGTACTTCTCGAAGAAATTATTGACGACCCCGGTAACCCCTGGCTGCTTTACAGACTTGCATGGGTATACAACAGAATGGAGCAGCCTGAAGAGGCTCTTGTTCCCGCTCTTGCCGCCTGGCGCACCGAGCCTGAGAAGCAGTGGTATCTTGCGGAATATCTGAGAGCATTGAGAAATCTCTCGATGTTTGAAGATCTGCTCTCACATACGGCATATGTGCGGGGAGGCGGTGTGTGCAGGTACTACCTCGCTGTGGCTGAACGCGAGATGAATCTTCACCCGTCAGTTTCAATGACTTATTTCCATGAAACTTCTGTTTCAGATGATGATTCTGTTGCTGCTGATGCCTGTATCTGGCTGGCAATACTGCTTCAGAACGAAGTATCTGGCGACAGCATCATTAATCTTGCAGCTGATGCGGTTGAGAAAGCTCCATCCTGTGAGTTCTACAGATGTGTTCTTGCTGAAAACCTTGCGCGAGAGGGTATGCTCGAGCAGGCCAGAGAGCAGATACACTGGATGCGTCTTAAAGGATATACAGGTTATTCATACTGGCAGGCTTGTGCTGAACTTGCTTCCGCGGAAGAAGATGATGAAAGACGGATATGGGCTCTGAGAAGAGCACGGCAAAATCGCAATTGCCCTGATACTGCCAGGAATCTCGGCTGGGCGCTTTATATTTCCGGAAGGGATGCCTTGAGAGATGGTGATCTTGTTTACTCCAGAGAGCGCCTTCAAGAAGCACTGCAAACGGGTGATTCCACTGAGGTTTTTGTTGTAAAATCCGACTCGTTACTGAATTTGATAAATGAGTTTGAGAACCGCTCTGCTGTTACTGATTAGCATTCTCCTGCTTCTTCTGGCGGGAAGATGTTTGCGGAGACCGCCCTGGCCCGGGGCTGGTGAAGAAACGAAGGATAGAACTTCTGAAGTACAATAGCCCGCATATTTCAGAATAATTTGTGGTTGATTATTATTGAGTTACTTACTGCTGATATTGTGTATGTTATCATGATAACGATTCAATTAACAGGGGAATGGAATTTTGATCAAGAAAGCCTTTAAATCCTTTTTTGGCGACAGGCAGAACAAGAAAACCAACGAACTCATGCCTTATGTTCAGGAAGCTAATGAGTACTCAGCACAACTGGAGACCCTGTCCGAAGAGGAACTGAAGGATTACACGAACCAGTTCCGGGTCCGGCTTGCCAAAGGTGAAACACTTGATGAGATCATGTGCGAGTCCTTTGCGGTGGTTAAAGAATCCTGCCGACGGCTTCTTGGGAAATCATGGCTGGTATCAGGCAGTGAGCTTGAATGGAACATGGTTCCTTTTGATGTTCAGATCATGGGAGCTGTTGTTCTGCACCAGGGAAGAATTGCCGAGATGGCAACCGGCGAAGGAAAAACCCTTGTAGCTGTTATGCCGATGTACCTGAACGCTCTTGAGCTTAATCTCGAATGGATTCCACTCGCGCAGGAGGAATGGGGCGATAATCCCGAAGACTGGAAATTCGAGCCGCTGCAGAATATACCGGTTGGCAGGGGAGCTCATCTGGTTACAGTGAACGATTACCTTTCTAAGAGAGATGCCGAGTGGATGAGCGGCGTATACGAATATCTGGGATTGTCAATTGGCTGTATCCAGATGGAGATGTCTCCTGAGGAGCGCAGAAAACAGTATCTTAAAGATATTACATATGGTACAAACAATCAGTTCGGCTTTGACTACCTTCGTGATAACATGGCAGTACGCCTTGAAAACAGAGTCCAGCGCGAGCACAATTACGTTATTGTTGATGAGGTGGATAGTGTTCTCGTTGATGAAGCAAGAACACCTCTCATCATTTCGGGGCCCGTCAGCGTTTCGACGAATAAGTATCAGGAAATGAATCCGCTCGTCGATAAACTTGTTAAGATACAGACGCGGTTTGTCAATGAGATTGTCTCTGAAGCGGAAAAGTTATATA
>DAOWJX010000232.1 GCA_030640155.1 Candidatus Aegiribacteria sp.
ATTATGTCTAATCGTCCAGGTCAAGGAATCCTTTCAGCTCTCGTTTCGTTGTTTATCATTCCTCTCGAAAATACATTCCTCAATGGCTGCAAGCAAACTTCGATAGTACTTCTGTCACGGGGACACGCAGCAGAGGCAAGTTTTTTGGGGACACGCACCGGAGAGTGCATGTCCCCGGGCACCCACCATAGAGTGGATGTCCACGGGTGGTTTTTAGGCGTGGATGTCCCAGGATTTTTTTGGCTTGCATGTCCCCAAGCCTGCGGAATTAGTTGTATATTCACTTTGATTGGAGGAATATGTCAGAAAACAGAGAGCTTCTTGTTTCGCTTGACAGGATTGAAGAGGAGATTGCCGTTCTTGTTACAAAAGAAGGGCACATGTGGCTTCTTCCTGCGGATTATCTTCCAGAGCATTCACGTGAGGGCGATGTTTTCAATGTGATTATTGAGAAGAACAGCGAAGAGACCGATAAGCTTGCCGACAGCATACAGAGCCTTCAGCAGAGACTGCTTGATCGAACCAGTGAGCGGAATAAGAGCGACCGGTGATACCCGGCAACTTAAACAAGGCTGGAAAACTTGTCCTGGTTGCCACTCCTATAGGCAATCTCGGTGATATGTCCCACCGTGCGGTTGAGGCAATTGAGAACGCATCTGTTGTGTTTGCCGAGGATACCAGGAGAACCGCAAAATTTGTAACTGAAACGAAAAGACTGTACAGTTACCACGATCACAATGCCGCCGGAAGGCTTCCCCAGTTAAAAGAATTCCTTGAAAACGGACTGACAGTCGCTCTTGTCTCGGATGCGGGTATGCCCGGAATTTCAGATCCGTCGTTCAAAGCTGTCAGAATTGCGTTGCGGGAAGGATTCCAAATCGAAGTTATTCCAGGTCCAACCGCTGTTACCACTGCACTTGTCGGATCCGGTCTTCCTGTAGACAGATTCGCGTTTGAGGGTTTTCTTCCCAGAAAAATAGGAGCCAGAAAGAGAAAAATTGAAGAGATGTCTTCTTATACTGGTTCAATAGTATATTTCATTGGTCCTCATCATCTCCTGAAGTATCTGGGAGAGATGCATGGGGTTTTAGGTAATCGATCTGTCTGCATCGCAAGGGAAATAACAAAAGTACACGAGGAGTATATTCGTGGAAATATTTCCGATGTTATCAGTCGATTTGGTGACAGAAAGGTGCGGGGAGAGATCACACTTGTTGTTGGCGGGAAGGAACTCGGTGAAGATTATTTTGATTGACGATTCTCGCTCCCGTTCCTATTTTACAATGCTTTCGCAGAACGATTCCCAGGAGGTTATTTGAACCTGGAGAGTATTAGAAACGCTGGTAGAAATCTTCTGATTCCCGTTATCAGACTACTGGTTATAACAGGGATAAGTCCTTTTGTGGTTACGGCACTAGGTCTTCTTTTTACAGTCGTTGCCTCATGGCTTGTCTGGGACGGGAAGGATATTACCGGTGTCGCGGTTTTCATTATCGGTAGCATTCTTGATGCTATGGATGGGGAACTTGCACGGAGGCAGGGTATAGAGAGTAAAGCTGGAGCAGTTTTTGATTCCAGCTGTGATCGCATAGGTGAGATATTCATGTTTGCGGCTATTCTTGCCGGAAAAGCGGGAGCCGCTCATCATGAGCTGGTTTACCTTGTGCCTGCCGCACTTGGCGGCTCGTTCATGGTAAGTTATGTCAGAGCCAGAGCTGAAGGAGTGAATCTTTCATGCTCTGTGGGGCTTGTCACACGGACAGAAAGGCTCATATTGCTTATAATGGGCCTTGTTGTTTCGGGATTATGGGACACAAGGGCTATAGTGCTTGCACTGGCCATATTAGCTGTGGGGACTTGGTTCACGGCTGGCCAGAGAATGGTAAAAGTATTCAGGGACGGCAGGGAGGTTTCAACTGATGAGGAATAATCCCGTAAAGTCGTCTGCAATTACATTTCAATCCCTTCAGGGAGGCAATGAATGTCCAAGAAAGTAAGAGTAGCGATAATTGGAGTCGGAAACTGCGCCAGCAGTCTTGTGCAGGGTGTGGAGTTCTATAGAAAAACCCCTGATCATGAGAATGTCCCGGGTCTTATGCATGTTAACCTCGGTGGATATCATATCAATGATATTGAATTCTCTGCCGCGTTTGACATCAATGTCACCAAGGTTGGTAAGGACCTCAGTGAAGCGATATTCGCTGACCCCAACTGTACGGTTAAACTCTGCGATGTTCCTAAACTGGGTATTAAGGTACAAAGAGGAATGACACATGACGGCCTTGGAAAGTATCTGAAGGAAGTTATTGTAAAAGCGCCCGGTCCCACATCTGACATTGTTGGTATTCTCAAGAAGACAAAAACCGATGTAGTTGTGAGTTATCTTCCGGTAGGTAGCGAAGAGGCTACAAAATGGTACGTTGAACAGATACTTGAAGCCGGTTGTGCGTTTGTGAACGCCATTCCCGTATTTATCGCCAGTGAGGAATACTGGCAGAAGAGGTTCCGTGATAAGGGACTTCCCGTTTTCGGTGATGATATCAAGAGTCAGGTAGGAGCTACAATCCTGCACAGAGTCATGACTCGCCTCTTCGAAGACAGGGGTGTAAGGCTTGACCGCACATACCAGCTGAATGTCGGCGGCAATACCGATTTCCTTAATATGCTTGAGCGTGAAAGACTTGAAAGCAAGAAGATATCCAAGACAAACGCGGTAACTTCTCAGCTTCCCGGTGGACTTGAACCAAGGAACGTTCATATCGGTCCAAGCGATTACATACCCTGGCTTGATGACAGAAAATGGTGCTATATCCGCATGGAAGGTACCAGTTTCGGTGAAGTTTCACTTAATATCGAAGCCAAACTTGAAGTTGTGGACAGCCCGAACTCGGCTGGAGTTATCATAGATGCGGTAAGATGCGCCAAACTCGCTCTGGACAATGGACTTTCCGGAGCAGTCGAGGCTCCGTCATCCTACTTCTTCAAAACTCCTCCAATTCAGTACTACGATGATCAGTGCAGAAGGATAACCGAGGAGTTCATCACCGAGTATGGACAGGAAAAGCAGGAAAAGACGACTTCTGAGAAAAAGTCGAAGAAATAAAATAAATCTTGGATAGAGATTCCGACGGTTCAACGGGCTGTTTCATCACCTTTGAAGGTGTTGAGGGAGCGGGTAAATCATCAAGATGTTCAACACTTATCGATTCACTTGAGAAGAGTGGTATTGAAGTTGTTCATACCCGTGAACCGGGTGGTCCTTTTGCATCTGAGAAAATACGATCAATACTGCTAGATCCCGATCTTACAGTACCACCTTTGACCGAACTGATGCTGTATCTGGCTTCCAGAGCCTCGAATGTTGAATTGATCATCAGACCGGCGCTCGAATCGGGGCAGCATGTTATCTGTGAGCGGTACTCAGACGCAACCTATGCTTATCAGATCGGAGGAAGAGGGCTTCCATCAGAACCGGTGAAGGAGTCGAACAGACTCGCTACCGGAGGTCTTATCCCCGATTTGACAATATTGCTTGATATTGACCCTGAGGAAGGTTTCCGACGGCTCATGAGGCAGGGTAGGAAGCGCGATCGGATTGAACTTGAGGATATCGCTTTTCACAGACGTGTCAGGCGGATGTATCTTGATATGGCCAAATCGTTCGATAGGTACTTTGTAATGGACGCGATGTTGAATCCTGCTCAACAGGACGAAATTATTTTAAGTAACGTGATCAGTCTGATCACGAGAAGATCGATCAAAACGGAGGAGAAAGATAGATGAAAAAGTTTCTGCCAGGCTGGGTGACAGTCATGTTCGCCGCTGGTCTTCTGCTTGCCGGTGGATTGATAGTCCTTCCCTCCGCGATCGCGTATGACTCGGTTTCAACGAGTTCCTCCATCGAACTGTTCATGGAAGTATTCTCAAGAACTTCAGTAACATATGTTGATCCGGTTGAATCAATAGAACTGATCGAGGCTGCTCTCAGAGGCATGCTGGAATCGCTTGATCCAAACAGTGTTCTTCTGGATCCGGAGGACTATGAAAATCTCAGGATACAGCTGACAGGTTCCTTTGAGGGAGTCGGGATTACAATTGGAATCAGGGATGACTGGCTTACCGTGATATCTCCGCTCGAAGGTACTCCTGCGTTTCAGGCAGGTATGAAAGCAGGAGACAGAATCGTTGAGATTGACGATAACTCCACAGAAGGAATCACAACGGATAATGCAGTGATGCAGATAAGAGGACCAGGAGGAAGTACTGTAAATCTCACGGTTGTACGACCCGGTTCACCAGATTCCCTTGAGTTTGAAATCGTGAGAGATGTTATAGATCTTCCATCGGTTTCTGCCGGATTCATGATCGATGATACTACCGGCTTTATTCGGCTATCAAGGTTTGGAGAAGAATCTGCGAAGGAAGTAAGAGCAGTTCTCCGGGATCTTATTTCGCAGGGCGCTGAATACCTGATACTTGATATACGGGGAAATGCTGGTGGCCTGTTCTCAGCAGCAATTGATATCGCTGATTTATTCCTCCCTGCGGGAACTCTCATTGTTTCCACCAGAGGTAACGCAGTCGGAGAGCATCAGTACTTCACTTCGAAAGGACCCACTTTCAACGGAGAACTTATTATTCTCGTTGATGGAGGTAGTGCGAGCTCGTCTGAGATTCTGGCGGGAGCTCTTCAGGATCATGGTGCCTGCACTCTTATTGGAAATAGAACTTTTGGAAAAGGATCCGTTCAAACATTGATAGATCTTGGTGATTTTCACAATCTTGGACATTACGGAGTTAAGCTTACTACCGCGAGATACTTTACACCTGAAGGAAGAAACATTGACAGAACCCTGTCCGACGATTTCATGAATGG
>DAOWJX010000275.1 GCA_030640155.1 Candidatus Aegiribacteria sp.
GCGGTTGAGGAAACCGAATGGATGGACTTGAAATCCCGCTGAATGGTCTCGGTTCAATTGAGGGAATTATCCTGATACCCGGACGTCCGATTGAAATTCCACCGACTGCCGATACCTGAAAAGAAACATTCTCTGCTCCGTTCGGTAGCAGAAATACTACCGGAAATGCTGGAAGAAGAGGCACACCAGGTTCTCCTCGAAGTTCCATACCGGGAAATTCAACGACGTTCCATTCATTATCAATCTCGATGGTTACAAGAGCCGGATCAAGTTCAATTGTGCGGGTAATCGAACCCGCGATGGCTGGAAGACCCCCGAACAGCAATAACAGAACCAGTAGAAGAAATCTCAAATTCAACCCCTTCGTTACATGACATGTACACTGAATATATTACAATACTCTGGTAATGGTTCCCGATTGAGCAGCAATCAGGATAACAGGTTTCGTGGAAGGTGTATACATTGAAAACAAGAACTTTCAGGGTCGTTCCAAAAATACCGGAACAGCTTACCGCTCTCAAACAGATAGCTTACAATATATGGTGGACATGGAATTCGCAGGCGATTGAACTCTTCCGATGGATAGATTCCGACCTGTGGGAAAAAACATATCACAATCCGGTGCGTCTTCTGGGGCATGTCAGCCAGGAAAGACTAAAGGAACTTGCACAGGATAGTGTATACCGATCACATCTGGAAAAAACCACTGAACGTCTTACGAACTATCTTGAGAGAAGTACATGGTTCGATGCTCTGAAGGAACAGAATAAAACTATCGACGACAATTTCCTTGTCGCCACTTTCTCAGCTGAATTCGGTCTACATGAGAGTATTCCAATTTACTCGGGCGGCCTTGGTGTTCTCGCGGGAGATACCATTAAGAGCAGCAGTGAACTCGGACTACCCATGGTTGGTGTCTCACTGCTTTATAGACATGGCTATTTCAGCCAATATCTGAACAGCGACGGATGGCAGCAGGAACGCTACTTCGTTAACGATTATTCCAATATGCCTGTTGAGCCGGTTTTCGGGAATGATGGCAGCCAGGTCTCTGTGGATGTACCGATGGGAAACAGAATAGTTAAAGCAGCTGTCTGGAAAATAAAAGTAGGCAGAGCTGATCTGTTTCTGCTGGATACGAATCTTCAGGAGAACAGAAAAGATGACCGCGAGATAACAGGACAGCTCTACGGTGGCGACAGGAAAAGGAGGATTCAGCAGGAAATAGTACTGGGGATTGGCGGCTTGAAAGCTCTGGATGAAATGAACCTGACTCCAACGGTAAGACATATAAATGAAGGGCATTCTGCATTTCTGATAGTAGAGCTGATAAGGAAGCTCATGAAGGAAAATCTGTCATTCCCTGAAGCCAGAGAATTAGTTTCCGCCGGTAATGTCTTCACCACACACACGCCGGTTCCGGCCGGCAACGAGGAGTTTCCTCCTGATCTGGTAATCAAATATCTCCATCCAATGATAAAGGAGATGGGGCTGACCAACGAAGAATTTCTTCAATTCGGTCATCATAATGATAATCCAAATTTCTCCATGACGGTTTTCGGTCTTCGATTCTGCGATTTCCGAAACGGCGTAAGTGAATTGCATGGCAGAATTTCAAGAGAGATATGGAAAGATGTCTGGCCGACTCTTCCTGAAGCAGATACTCCTATAGCACACGTAACAAATGGTATTCATCCTGAATCATGGGTATCGGATGAGATGGTTAAGCTCTTCAGCAGATATGTCGGTCCGAGATGGTCTAGTAATAAAACAGGCAGCACGGCATGGAAAAAGATTGATAAGGTTCCCGATTCCGAACTGTGGCCGGCACATATCAGAATGAGAGAACGACTCGTCTCCTGGTCAAGAAACAGATGGGAAAAGCAGATTAAACGCATGGGGCTTCTCAAACCACATCTTGAGGATATCCCTGTCCTTGATCCTGAAACTCTGACAATCGGATTCGCAAGGAGATTTGCATCATACAAAAGAGCAACTCTGCTTCTCCGGGATGAGGAACGCCTGAATCAAATTGTGAACGATCCTGAAAAGCCTGTGCAATTCATTTTTGCAGGTAAAGCTCACCCGCATGATACTGAAGGCAAGGAACTGATCAGAAAGATAGTCCACCTCTGCATGAAGGAGGAATTCTACGGCAAGATCATCTATCTAGAAGACTACAGCATTGAGGTGGCAAGACAGATGGTTCAGGGAGTAGACGTGTGGTTGAACACTCCAAGACTCCCCTTGGAGGCCAGTGGAACAAGTGGAATGAAAGCCTGTTTTAACGGGGTAATTCAGTGCAGTGTTCCCGACGGATGGTGGGCCGAAGCCTACGAACCGGGAATGGGCTGGTCGATAGGGAAAGGTGAGGTATACGATGATCCTGAGCTTCAGGACAGACTTGAAGCAAAAGCTCTCTACAATATTATTGAAAACCAGATTGCACCAATCTTCTACGACCGTGACAGAAATGACATCCCCGTAAACTGGATCAGAATAATGAAAGAATCGATGAAGAAAGTCTGTCCCTTTTTCAGCAGCAACAGAATGCTGACGGAATACACAAATGCATCTTACGTTCCCGCATTCGAGCGTGCAAAAAAGCTTTTAGATAATAACTACTCCGGCGCCAGAGATCTGGCTGAGTGGATGGAAAAGGTCAGGAAAGCATGGAGTGCAATTCAGATTATACAGGTAGAATGCGAGATGGAAAACGGCACATGTGCAGTCGGCGATCCTCTCCCTGTTATGGTTACAGTTCATGCTCCGGGTCTTCTGCCTGAAGATCTGCAGGTTGAAATTCATCATGGCAAGGTCGAGCCTGATAGCTGGTTGACTGAAAGAAAACTGATTCTCCTGAAATTTGACCGAGATGAAGGAAGTAATTTCATTTTCACCGGATCGTTCGTGTGCAATCATTCCGGTAATCAGGGTTTCACCGCAAGAATACTGCCGTGCCACCCGGAATTCGGTCGGATAATTCAGCCCGGTCTTGTATGCTGGTGGGAATAGAAATCTGAAAATGTACTTACATTCCGGAAACCCGGGCACTTGACAACGAACGGGAATATTGCCAGATGTTTGGTTGCCCGTAAAAAGACCCGCGGGAGCGCAAGGGGACTGGTGTCCCTCCCGGACTTCAAATCCGGTGTTGGGTGCTAAAACCATCCTGGGTGGGTTCGATTCCCACACGTTCCCGCCAATCCATCAATCATCCTTTCTGATCTGCCACTCTTCTTTACCCTCTTCTTCAAGTAGCTGCGAATAATCAGCATCATCCGGCTGCTGCAGGACCGGTAGTGTTTAACCCATCAGAACATATATGGTAAGTGTATCTTATTTAAAAGTTTCAGTGCTTATAGTCCGCATATTTCACCAGGTTCCGTTACGAAACGGTGTAGAAGCGCTCGCAGACAAGGCATGCGAATGGGGTCGACGCAGACGTATTGTAGATACTTCAAGGAAGGTCGATTGAGCATAACGCAGTATGCGAGTGTCGTATGCGCCATTGCAGTAGCAACACTGGTGAGGTATGCGGATTAGATATTGCTCGAATTCTTCCAGTCGATCAAGCATTTAAACTCGCTCATTACCTTAACAGCAGCTCTTCAACACCTGTTTTGCAGCGTTAGTATACATTTGTTTACTATAATATGTCAAGATAATCGCCTTGACCTCCAGTATTCTGTACTGTATTCTCAAGCTATTAAACCAGAAGGATAATTGAACAGTAGCTGTTCAATAATTGTTAGCACATTAGAAGGGATTTACAAACAGTATCATTATTGATACTATATTCTATGGCAAAGATTGAAGAGTTGATAAAAAGAATAAAGGATAACCTGAAGGATGTCCGATTCTCGGATTTATGCAGGATTTGTAAATACCATTTCGGTGAACCCAGATAATCCTGATCAAGCCATCAAATTTACATGACACCGTGGCAAGGAGGTCCAAGAGTGAACAACCAGAATAAGAAAGGCAGAGCAGAAGCGTACCAGGTTAGACAAGTTCGTCGTGCCATAGAGAGGTTGATTGAAGAAGATGCCACCGAAAAATGATCTTTACACATACAGAGTGACATGGTCCGAAAAAGATCAAGAGTATATCGGTCAATGCACAGAGTTCCCCAGCTTGAGCTGGCTTACCGAAACTCAGGAATCAGCTCTAAAGGGAATACGACAGCTTGTGGCAAATGTTATCTCTGATATGAAGAAAAACAAAGAAAAAATACCAGTTCCGATTTCAATCAGGAAATACAGTGGAAAGTTCATGGTGCGGATTCCTCCCGAAGTCCATCGCAAACTTGCTGAAATTGCAGCAGAAGAGGGAGTGAGTATCAATCGATTGGTAAGCGCAAGATTAGCAAAATAAACGTGCTAACAACAGAATGAACCAGACGCAGAAGCAAGGAGCTTGAGCAAAAGAGAATCCCTGCGCAGGTTATTCTTAGCGTTGTGTATATAGAAAAAGAAGGGATACAATGCCTGAAGATTTTCAACTCAGAGGTAACCAAGTTACACTGCGGCCAATTGTGCAGTCCGATATTACTGATTACGAACGCTGGAATGATCCGTCTTCAAAGGCTTTCCAATTCGACGGTCCATGGTATAAGAACGATAACCTGTCAGCACTCATAGAACATAGAAAGAAAAAACTCTCTGAAGGACTTAAAACACCATATCGCTCTCTGGAAATCGATACTATCAAAGGAAAACACATTGGTTGGGTGAATGCTTATCACAACGAAAACGATCCCCATGCAACTGCAATTGGCATATCGATTAATGTTGATGAACATTGGGGTAAAGGGATGGGAACCGAGGCCTTAACTTTGTGGATAGATTATCTCTTCAGAGAAATGAATTTAATCCGTATCGGTTTCACCACTTGGCAAGGCAATCCTATGATGTTGAGGGTTGGAGAAAAACTCGGATTTGTGGAAGAGGCGAGAATAAGGAGAAGCTGTTTAGTCAAAGGTCAGTTCTACGATCGAATATCAATGGGCATCTTGCGCGAAGAATGGGGAGCAAGGAAAGCGAATCTCCTTGTTTTAGATATACCTGAAGAAGATAGTACATAAAACCAAATGCAGCAGAACTGCGGCTTTGGAAATAGATTTTTGCTTATTGTCTGCTGATTTAGAGCGTTATGTGGCACGGAGACAACTTGGGAACTTGAATACGAGATATTTTGTTGCTTCGAGGCGGTAAAGCTTATATGAAACGACTCGAAGAGATTTGGGTACTGTAATTCTTTATCGAACATCGGCATCGGGACCCTAAAAAGGAGAAATCACGATGGGCAAAGAGATTACCGGAATCGTTATTGAGAAAGCTTACCATCCACCACCTGGTGCTCCAGATAAGTACTGGTGTTACCTTATGGTTGAAACGGAGTCCGGTGAACGAGTCAATGTGCGTCTCCATCAGAAAATACACGATAAGATAACTTTTGGAGACAAGATTCGTTTTAATAAACCTTCTCGAAAAAATAAGCGCTTACGTGATGTCCAGGTTATAGGAAGAGCACAGATCGAGTAGGGAGGTGACCGCAGAGTCAACCGTGTGCGTGGAGTGTCACATAACGCTTATCGAGGATCTGCGGTTCATTCGAGGCATCAACCCGGCCCGACATCATACGGCACAATTAGATTTGAGGAATTTATCAAAATGCAACAATGTTATTCAGTTCCAGCACTGTTATTGGTATTTATATTTGGGTGTTCTCAAAGGCAATCACCTTTCCCTAATCAGCAACAACCCTTGATTTCTCCTAGTGGCCAGTATGTGCTCACCGTTCCAATTGAGAAAAACATAGTAACCCCGGAATATCACAACACATCAGTGTGGAAAGTTACCATCTCTGACCACGATGGCAACCTGCTCTATAAGGACAACGACTCGGAATTTGTGGGCAACTTGAACGTCTACTGGATTTGGGATAATGAAGACCGTGTCTGGCTCTACAGCAGTGATACCGGTTGCGTGTTCTTCTGGGAGTGGGTCAACAGTGGGTGGGTCGAGACAAAGTGGGGTTATGGAAAAGTACAAGAAATCAACCGTGACCTGTCACCGCCGCTCGAGTTATACCCACCATACGTTCAGTAAGCGGAATGTAATGTTCTATTAGTCAGTTATTGTAGCCGATTTCTTTTATATTGAGTATAATGATAGCACTTACTTCAGAGTAAGACCGATAGGGAAAACGAGATTCCAAATACCCGGTTCGTAGGGACCGTCCAGC
>DAOWJX010000117.1 GCA_030640155.1 Candidatus Aegiribacteria sp.
AAATCCTGAAAACAGAATAATGACCGGATAAATTGCGAAAGGTTCTTCTTCAGCCTTTCAATCGGATCACCATCTGTCTCAGGTTTAAAAACCTTATCTGTTATCATCTCATAAAGCTTTATGTATCGCGAAGAGAGTTCTACAACAAGTTCATCCGGAGCTTTGGGGAGTTCTTCGTCGTTGTACGGATCGCAATTATCCCTGAACCACAGTCTCAGAAATTCCTTGTCGATGTTTTCCGGTTCTTCACCATTATTGAATCGGTGCTGATAACTGTCCGATATCCAGTATCGTGAAGAATCGGGAGTGTGGATTTCATCCACGAGAACAATATTGCCGTTCCCGTCCTTGCCGAGTTCATATTTTGTGTCGACCAGGATAAGACCGTGCTCAGAGGCTATCTCCATTCCTCTGCGGAAAAGTCTCATAGCGATATGTGAGGCTTTGTCCCATTCATCCTGAGACATCAACTTCTGATCAACGATCTCTTCAGGCGTGATTGATTCATCATGCTCTTCGCTCTTTGTTGTGGGAGTGATGATGGGTTCAGGGAATTTCTGGTTTTTCACCATATCGTCAGGGAGGGCATTACCGCAGATATTCCGTTCCCCATTTCTGTAAAGTGTCCATGCTGAAGTACTTGTGCTGCCCGTGAGGTATCCCCGCACGATGAACTCCACAGGGAATACTTTACATTTCATCGCAAGGGTAACATTCGGATCCGGTATGGAGATAACATGATTCGGCACGATATCCTCCGTCCTGTCAAACCAGAATGCACTTACCTGGTTAAGCACCTGACCTTTGAACGGGACTGAAGCCAGTATCCTGTCGAATGCGCTCTGTCTGTCAGTAGTGATAAGGAGGATCCTGTCTCCGAGATCGTAGATATCTCTGACTTTGCCCCGTATTCTTCCGGGGAGTTTCAGGGAAGATGTGTCAGTAAGGCAGCTGGACAGGTTTTCTCTGATAATATCTTTATTCACCGCTATATCCTTTCAAATGCTTATAATGCAAATATGTTAGCAATTCCATTCCGGAGACCGTATGATAGTTAAGTTTTCACGAAACAGGAACCAGTATGAAAAGAGACCTTCGGCCCCGAACAGATGTTCGGAACAGTTTCCTTTCTGGCTTTTGATTGGAGAATGATGAATTCTGAACGTTCAACGGATATGAATATCACATGGCATCATCACGGGGTTGATATAAGTGACAGGGAAGAACTTCTAGGGCACAGAGGAGCTACTGTCTGGCTGACGGGACTGTCCGGCTCAGGCAAATCCACTATCGCGGATATCCTTTCAGAAATACTTCACGGAAGAGGCGTTCTTACCGCAATTCTTGATGGTGACAATGTCAGGCATGGTCTTAACAGCGATCTGGGATTTTCACCTCAGGACCGCAAGGAGAACATCCGGAGAATTTCGGAAGTAGCAAAACTCTTCAGTTCTTTCGGTATTCTGAATATCCTGGCTTTCATAAGCCCGTACCGTGAAGACAGGGATTTTGCAAGATCAATTCAGGGAGAGAATAATTTCATCGAAGTTTATGTAGAGGTCCCTCTTGAGGTTGCAGAAAAGAGAGATCCAAAGGGGTTATACAAAAAGGCCAGAAGCGGAGAAATCCCTTCATTCACAGGGATATCCGCTCCTTACGAGGAACCTGAATCCCCTGAACTGGTTCTTAGAACCCATGAATCGACTCCGGAGAAGTGTGCCATTCAGATCATCAATGTACTTGAAGCAAAGGGGATAATACCCTCAGAGAGCTGATATGCAGTTATTTTCATGGCTTCCGTTCGTTTCCGGCAGGGATGACAGAAAACTATTTCGTCCTCTGGGCGAAGATGAAAAAAAGGCTTTCAAACTCCACCTGATATCTGCTATCTTCGGCGGTATATCGGTGGGTGTTATTATCAATCACGAATATATCGCCGTTAACGGACTTCACGCTGCCCAGTGGCAGATAACCGCGCTGACGATGCTATGGCCGATCAGTAACGTTCTCTCCGTATTCATTAATCACTGGATTGACAGCCGTGGCAGATACGATAGAGCCGTGCTTCTGATCGGTGTTCTTTCAAGGCTTCCTGTCGCTCTGATGTTCTTTTCATCGAATGTCAATGTGCTTCTTCTTCTTCTGCTGCTTTTCTTTGCTTCGAACAGCGTCCTCATTCCGGCGCAGAACACCATAATGAAACAGCGGTACCGCTCGAGCAACAGAGCAAGATTATTCGGATGGTGGTCCAGCATTCTTACGCTCTTCAGTCTTCCGATGGCAATGTTGGTCGGAGCTCTTCTCGATGTGGATTTCCAGTATTACAGGATACTCTTCGTTGTGGAAGCCCTCTTCGGAGCAGGACAGGCCGTATTCCTCTCTATAATGGCCAGGGGAATGAAACCGGGTCTGTCTGAGAAATCCACAGGTAAAGGAATGGTTCATTTCCTCGGAAGCCTCTGGGCTGTTTTCAGAAGGGATAAGGAGTTCGCCTGCTTCGAAGCCTTTTTTTTCCTGTACGGTATAGCATTCCTGATGATACTGCCTGTTATTCCATTCTTCGCTACCGACAGGCTGGGTCTTGATTATGAGCAATACGCCATGGCAAAAGGTGTTATCGGACAGATGGGAGTACTCTTCCTGTCGCCTATCCTGGGAGTTCGTCTTGAGAAGCTTCACCCATTCAGATTTACCGGGATAGTCTGTCTTGTTCTTGCTTTCTATCCGCTTTCAATGGCAGTCGGGAACTGGGTTCCTGAACTGGGAACATTCTTCTTCTATTTTGCCTTTGTGATTTTCGCTGTGGGAATGGCGGGGGTAAGAATATCCTGGAGCATTTCAAGCTTGCACTTCGCTCCTCATGGTCAGGAGGCAACATATCAGGGACTGCATGTAACTTTAACTGCTCTTCGCGCAAGTTTTGCCCCGATACTGGGAAGTGTCCTCCTTCACTATTTTGGATACTCCGAGGCTTTCCTGGTCTCAACCGGGATATTCATCGCAGCCGGATTATTGTTTCTTGGAAAGTATAGAAAGAAAAAATGTAGGAACACACAGCAGAGCCTGCATGTCCCCGGGTGATGTTTGTGGGGGACACGCAGCAGAGGATCAAGCTTTATGGGGACACCCACCAGAGCCAGTGGGTGTCCCCGTATGCTGCTAGAAGTTGATACCGGCTGTAAGACCGAGCATTGCCCCGTCGAAGTCGAAATCCACAAGGTGGTATTTCAGGCTTGCTTCGATGTCCATGCCTCCAGTAGGAAGGATCATTCCCACGTTACCGTAGGCACCGAACTCGCTGTCCGTGTCATCAATACTCGCACCCAGCACTTCGCCACTAACCGATGCTATGTGAAGAGCAAGACCTCCGCCGTAGAAGATCGGTCCTGCGTAAGTACGGATTCCGGCGAGTATGGGAATCATGCTCATGGAATAATCAACTATTCCGTCTACATCTTCAGTACTGAGAGGAGCATAGCTGATACTTCCCTCGATGGCGAACATCGGCATATGCGCGAGAATATTCACACCGAAGATGGGACTGGTATTCAAACCATCCAAATCGTCCCCTACCGGTATGAATACACCGGCGTGACCGCCGAATTCAACCAGACCCGCGAAAGCGGAAACGGAAACAACAAGAAGAACGATCATCAGTTTTTTCATTATTCACCTTTCTGTTTGGAGTATTAATGTTATTCTAGAATACTGGATTGGTATGGTCAACTATGTCTACTTCTCAGAAAACTCTTCAGATCAGCAGTCTTCCTGAGCTCCAGTACTCTCGACCCCGGAGATGAAAAATCACCATCAGGCTGTATGAAAACGAAATCAACTCCCGCTGCTTCAGCAGCGCGCATGTCACTTCCAATACTGTCACCAACAAAAAGTGTTGTTTCCGGAGTTGAATCCGCGAGTCTCATAGCAAGCTGAAGTATCGCAGGGTCAGGTTTGGCGTATCCGACCTCGCAGCTCACCACCAGGAGGTCCAGGTATTCCATCAGTTCCGCCTTCACAAGCCTCTTTCTCTGAACCGGTCCCAGACCGTTTGAAACAATACCTATCGTATGGTCTTTCTTCAGTGAGACGAGCAGGTCTATAACACCCGGGGGCGGCTCCCCGTGCTGCGACATCGCCTCGAAGTAGTTATTCAGGAATAATCCTGATGGTAGATTAACACCCGCATCAGTGAAGATGTCCTGCATATATTTCGAATCCGCAGGCATCCATCCCGGTCTGCAGGCCTCGATATCCTGAACGGCATCGCAGCTGACCAGTTCCAGAACATTCTGTTCCAGAACCTTCGGTTCCAGATCCGGTGAGATCGATTTTCCCAGTTGCTCAATCGCTCTGGTTACTGCGTATTTCTGGGCGGCATCGTAATTGATAAGTGTTCCATCCAGATCAAAAAGGATGGCTTTGTATTTTTTACCCTTCATGTTTTCCTTCTATTCGCAGATGAAACCATAATATTGGATTCTTGTTTCTATCAGATTTTCATGCGAAAATAGATTTATTCCAGTATATTAACTATGTCTTTAATACTAACTGGTCAGTCACGGATATCCAATATATGGAAGGTTTCAATCATGAGTAACAGTCAGAAAGCCCCCGCTCCATATAAGCTTTCGAAATCACCTGCGGAGCGTAGTATTCTGGTTCTTTCGGGCAAGGGGGGAGTAGGTAAAAGCACAGTCGCGGCAAATCTTGCAATCTCTTTATCACTCCAGGGATTTAAAACAGGTCTTCTGGATACAGATTTCCATGGTCCAAGCATCCCTAAACTGCTCGGCCTGGAGGGTAGGAGACTGACTTCCGATGGAGAAAAGGTCAATCCCGTTACGATGGGTGCCCTTTCCGTCATTTCAGTGGATTTCATGCTGGGAAATCGAACTGATCCGGTTATCTGGCGCGGACCTATGAAGATGAATGTAATCAAGCAGCTGTTCGAGGATGTCAACTGGGGAGATCTCGATTACATGATTATCGACTGTCCTCCCGGTACCGGTGACGAACCGCTTTCTGTTGTTCAGCTGATTCCTGAACCGTCCGGAGCAGTTATCGTAACAACGCCACAGGAGCTGTCGCTCTCGGATGTCAGACGCTCAATTCAGTTCTGTAACGCACTGAATCTTCCCGTACTCGGAGTGATTGAAAACATGTCCGGCTTTGTCTGTCCTCATTGCGGAGAGCGGACAGAATTGTTCGGGTCCGGCGGGGGAGAGGAGATGGCGGAGGAGATGGGTGTTCCCTTCCTCGGGAGAATTCCCATCGAACCTGATATTGTAACCTCCGGAGATAGTGGAAAACCATTTGTGTACCACAACGGGCACTCGAGTTTCGCAAAGGATTTCGAAAGAATTGTGGGAGATATTATCGAAAAGGTTTCATCAGGAAAAAGCCCTGAGAAATGAGTATGCCCACGGATGTGGAGAATAAGTGGATTGATTCTCTGATAAAGCAGGATGAAATTGACCGTTATCTGAACAACGGGAAGGATTTCATTGACGAACAGTTGATCTGGAATCAGCTGGAGAAGCAGAAGAATCCGTCCGATTCATATATCCGTGAGATAATCACAAAATCACTTGAACTTGAACGTCTGGATCCCATCGAAACAGCAACGCTTCTGAATTGCCGGAATGATGAACTGTGGGAGGAAATATTCAGAGCCGGGCTCAGTATCAAGCGGAAGGTGTACGGTCGGAGGATTGTATTTTTTGCCCCTTTGTATATATCGAATTACTGCGTGAACAACTGTGCATACTGCGCTTTCAGACGTGAGAACACAGCCGTAACCAGAACCTGCCTGTCGGATGATCAGATAAGGGCTGAAGTAAGGGCGCTTACTGCCGAAGGGCACAAGCGGCTGATCATGGTCTACGGTGAGCATCCCACTACCGGTGCCGACTTCATCGCGCATACGCTGAAAGTGGTCTACGAAACGAAACATAGCGGAGATGAAATTCGCAGAGCCAATATCAATGCCGCGCCTCTTCCGATTGAAGACCTCCGAAAGCTGTCTGAAGTCGGCATCGGAACTTACCAGGTATTTCAGGAGACATATCACCCGGCAACGTATCGCAGGCTTCATCCTGCCGATACCCTGAAAGGGAACATGAGATGGAGACTGTACGCTCTTCACAGGGCAATGGAAGCCGGTGTGGATGATGTGGGAATCGGAGCTCTATTCGGACTTGTCGATTACCGTTTTGAGGTGATGTCCCTGCTTCTGCATACAATCGATCTCGAGGAGAAATTCGGCGGAGTGGGTCCGCATACCATCAGTTTTCCAAGACTTGAACCTGCCCTGAATACTCCTTTTGTTGAGAATCCTGAGCATCTCATCGATGATGAATCTTTCAGAAAGCTCGTTGGGGTAATAAGACTGTCAGTTCCCTACACAGGTATGATCCTAACAGCAAGAGAACCTCAATCTGTGCGTAATAGTATTATTTCCATTG
>DAOWJX010000109.1 GCA_030640155.1 Candidatus Aegiribacteria sp.
GAACTTCTCGGCACCAAGGTCGGCACCGAAACCGGCTTCGGTAATAACGTAGTCCGCCAGTTTCAGCCCGGTCTTCGTGGCCACGACCGAGTTGCAGCCATGTGCGATGTTGGCGAATGGTCCGCAATGCACAAATGCCGGATTGCCTTCCAATGTCTGAACAAGGTTCGGTTTGATGGCATCTTTCAGGAGCATTGCTATTGCGCCCGAAATATTCATTTCCTTTGCTGTAATCTCCTGCATGTCATACGTGAGGCCTATAAATATTCTGTCTACTTTTCTTTTAAGATCTTCCAGATCCTTCGAAAGAGAGAGGATGGCCATTATCTCACTGGCAGCGGTTATATCGAATCCTGATTCCCGCGGAACGCCCTGGGTTCTGCCCCCCAGTCCGATGATCACATCCCTGAGAGATCTGTCGTTCATGTCGATTACCCGTTTGAAGCTGATGGTTCTGGGGTCCAGCCGGGATGGATTGCCCTTGTGAAGGTAGTTGTCTATCGTTGCGGCAAGGAGATTGTTGGCTGAACCAATCGCGTGGAGATCCCCGGTGAAATGAAGATTGATGTCTTCCATCGGTATGATCTGCGAATGACCGCCTCCAGCAGCGCCACCCTTTATTCCGAATATCGGGCCGAGAGATGGTTCACGTATGGCGCAGCTGACCGATTCCCCCAGCCTGACCAGCCCCTGCGTAAGCCCTATGGTCATGGTGGTCTTGCCCTCTCCCGCGGGGGTGGGGGTTATGGCGGATACCAGAACCAGTTTCCCGAATCCTTTCCGCTTTTTCTCCAGAGTATCAAGATGAACTTTCGCTTTGTCATGACCGTAAAGATCAAGATCTTCCTCTGAAAGTCCCAGCTGTTCCGCAATTTCAACAATAGGGCGCGGGGTGACTTTTCGCGCTATCTCGATATCAGTCGGGAATGAATTCACTTCTCTCCTCCGTATTCAGAATCCGTTAGAGCTGGTTTTTTCCTGAGGTTCTATTTCCACTCTTTCTACTGCAGGTTCTACAACTTCTTCCAGTGTGCCTCCGGACGGCAGGCCAAAGCCCTTCAGGGGATAGACTCTGTAGACCATAAGCTTGCTTTTCTTTCCGGATACAATGCAGAACGATTCACCGGAACTCTTCGCTCTGGCGACGGCTTCACTTCTTGCAGCATCAAGACATTCGTGCATCAATACAACCTGTCCCTTCCGGTATGAGCAGTATTGCAGACAGAATGGTTTTTAGCAACTCCATGTGCAAATTAGAGAAGGGGAAGGCTTTTGGGCCTTCCCCTTCGGTGGGAGGGAGGGTGTGGTGTGTGGGCTGTGCTATCTTATGGAACCGCGTCGCATTTCGTGCTCGGACGCCATGTCTGACAGCTTATCAAGCTGTTCAGCGGTAAGAACATTGTGCAGATCAACGATAGCTTCGTACATCACATCTCTGACTGCATCTCTGGCTTCATCAGCAGCCCCGAGAGTTATCTCCAGGTCTCTTACGGTCAGTGTTGGAGAGGTGAATACCTCTATGAATGTACTGCGCATCTCAGATGTTTCTGCAGCATCCAGGATCGATTCTATCTCTTCTCTCGTATCTGCTATTATCTCCTCAACCTGTTCGTTTTGATCGAATGTAAGATCCAGTCCTCTGAACATCATCCTGAATCTTTCAAAATTCTCAAAACCGGGTCCTCCGGCATGACCGCCTGGTCCTCCGGGACCTCTGGAATCATGCATCATGGTTCCGCCGGAACGCCCGGCTCCCGAAGGAGAGTGCTCTCCAAACCTCTGAGCCATTGCCGTTCCGGCAAGCATGCTGGCTGTTATCACTATTATTCCGACTATTTTCATCTTCTGTTTCATTACAGATCCTTTCCTATTCCTTCAGCGCGATCATTCCCCATGCGCCGGAATCGTAATCGTCTTCTTCCTGATCGAGCATTGTGTCGGCATCAATAATATCAGCCGCTATGAACCAGTGCTCTGAAGACGCTTCTGCGTACCATTCGTAACTGTAGATACCATCTCCCTCAACTCTGTCTCCCCATAGTCCTTCATCATTCATGAAATGGCGTGGCCATGAAGGGCAGGGGCCATGAGCGTACAGATAGAATTCGGGATCATACTGAGGGTTGGTGTGAAGAACTTCAACTTCGAGTCGAATCAGCTCGCCTGATTCTATTACTGGAAGACCTGTTTCAACATCGTAGAAGGTATCCGGGGAGTCGCATTCCCATGTGAGATCATCCCCTTTGTAGATCTTCATTGACTGGATGAAGACTTCCTGTGGAATATCCGAATTAAGGGAATATTCCGCTGGTGTGATGTGAGTGAGAACCCATCCTCCGTGTACGCTGACATCGTCATACCGCTCAACGATAGCTCTTCTTGTTCTGATATCACTGATAGGTTTGATACCCGGGTTGAATTCCCCGTCATGAACGACATCGATATAGAAATCCGCGTAAAGATTCCGAACTACTGTTACAGTACATATTCCTGTTGACGGATCATTCTCCAGAATCACATCAAATGATACTTCTTCATTCGAGAGGTGCCTGTACCAGAATTCAGGATGGGAACCATCTTTTCCATCCCCATCTTCTCCCTGGCTGTCAAGAGGTCTCATCTCTACAGTACCGTTACTGCTGAGAAGATTGTGAATGTGATCCGAATCACTCAGTTCGGTAGCATCCTGAACGCATCCACCGACAAGAACAACGATCGCTACTGTGATTCCTAGAAGCTTTGTCATTTCAGCTCCTCCTTTCTTCACGGTTATTCTGCAGAGGAATTGCGAATGGATTATGAGCGGAGTGTAACAGAATGTAACAGTTTTCATGAAGGAGATATTGATAAGGGGGGCCGGATGATCCGGCCCCCGCTGTAGTTAAATGCCCAGTACTATTTGAAGCTTATTTCAGCACCCAGACCGAAGTACCATACGCTCTTATTGTATGTACAGTCCTCAAATATGCCGGAACCTTTTCCCTCATCGTAGATATTGCGTCCGCCGGCAAGACTAAGGGCCATGTTTTCTGTTACCGCATAGCGGAGTCCTCCTCCGATGCAATGACAGTCGAGGTTGTACTCGAAATCACTGTAAGTATCTTCACTGCCGCCGAGATCGGATCGTAGATAAGCCAATCCTCCAAGAAGCTTTGGAGTGAACTGATAATCGATTCCTATTCCGATATCGAGACCATTCTTGTAGTCATCATCAAGTCCGTCGAATTCACCTTCATCGGCATCCTCAACCATATAGTAGTTGAAGGTGGTACTCAGCAGGAATTCGGGTGAGAACCGGTAGGAAATACCTCCCGCGATTATTGCCGGGAGATCCCTCCTCTGCTTGTAACCTTCGAGAAAACTGGAATCAGGAAGAGCCGCGGCTGCCCAGTCGTTCTCGGCAGTATTCGTCTCAAATTCAAGATTTGTACGGGTCTCATATCTCAGGGCGAGATTCAGATTTTCCACGGGAACGACATCAACACTTATGATCCCGCTGAAACCATCAGCGGTTTTTTCAACGTCAAGTACACGACTGGATGTTCCAACTGGGACTGGTGTACCGGTGGAATCAGGATACATTATGACGAAATCGGCCATTCCATCATACGTCTTCTTCGCGGTAATGTACCTTCCTGCAAGTGAAAAAGAAAAGATATCATTGAAAGCGTAGGAGACTCCCACGGTTCCGGCCAGGTAACGGGATGAAACTTCAATGTTTCCATCAGTCATCAGGGCAAAGTAATACGGATCCATGTTGATCGCCTGCTGGTATCCGGTTTCCAAAAGAGGCATCACATAGACACCGTCCTTGTAATCCAGAGCCCCTCCCCCCGCGGGAACTGTAAAGGCTCCAAATACCGCCCAGTCGCATGTTCTGAAAACAGCATAGAAATCAGGATAGAACAGCGTTGGTTCTGTTGACTGGTATGTTTCCACGGATGTTGTATCCCAGAAGGGAACAGCATCTATTGTGTAGTCCTTCAGAAGGAACTCGTTGCCGAAGCTGATGTGGAAACCTTCCTCCAGGAAGACCAGACCAGCGGGATTGTAACTTACAAGATCCGCGCCTTCTGTTGCCACGTTTCTGGCGAAGTTCCTGAAGTAGTTCACGCTCCTGTTTGTAAGGTAATCGATGTTTCCACCGATTACTGATCCTGTGAAAACTGCAATAAGCAATACAATATATAGGATCTTCATGAAACCCTCCCTTTCAAGACCCCGGTTTCAGGGCTACAGACGTATCTGTGTAACCCGCAAATTACTAGACTAAGTATTCTATGATAGGCTCACAACGTCCACCCATAAGGTTACACCGAAAAAAAAACTGAGAGAAATCGTGTCGCTTTTATTGGTTGGTGGCACGATTCCAGACCTCTTTCCGAGCCGTTGCAGATTGGCTGCGAGACTGATGCGCCACACGGAGCAGATCCTCATCTCAGAAGATTCGAACCGATCCTGAAGAACTCGATAGAGTTGTTCGCAACACTCCTTTTCACCAGAATCGTTCTGCCCCGGTCTTGTGGGAAGGTCGCCCTGTGGTAGACCATTACGAGATGTTCATCAGTCAACCCGCATACATGGAGTTTTCCAGTGTAAAGAGAAATGACATAACGGGCTCTGGCTGCAAGCCCTGAGCAACGATTCTGAGCCTCTTTGATTATCATGTATGCCTCCAGAGGTGGAACCGAGTATATGCTGTTTCCCACGACTGGCCTGATCTGGAATATGTAGTAGGGTGACACTCCCGCCGAAACAAGCGCATTGAAGAGATCCTCCATAGTATCCGCACTATCATTCACTCCTCTGACAATGGGTGTCTGGTTGCACATAACTGCTCCGCTGCATCTGAGCAGCCTGATTGCCTCCAAAGCTTCTCCACACAGTTCCCTGGAATGCACAAAGTGGGTCATGACATAGATCTGCGCACCCCTGAGTTCTCTCAATCCCTTAAGCAGTATATGATCTGCAATCACTCTGCCGGGATCCCAGGACAGCATCCTGGTGCCGATTCTGACAGCCTCGATCCGGGGAAGCCCGGCTATCTTTCGAATGATTTCCACCAGCTGCTCACTGGAAAGAGTAAGGGGATCGCCCCCCGTGAGCAACACGTTCCGCACTTCGGGATGATCGCGGATGTACTCTATGCAACT
Source organism: Candidatus Aegiribacteria sp. (assembly GCA_030640155.1). Taxonomy (GTDB): domain Bacteria; phylum Fermentibacterota; class Fermentibacteria; order Fermentibacterales; family JCC-6; genus Aegiribacteria. Next base: position 5,154 of record DAOWJX010000109.1, read on the forward strand.
GTTGACATCCGGGGGATACCCATCGAAACATTCTTGAAGGAACAGCCTTTTCCGGAAGCAGTATCGACAGTATCCGCTACACTGGCGGCCTACAAGAAGCAGAACGGTGTCAGGATACTTGTGCTGCATACCGGGAAGAACATAGAAGTTTTTCTCTCTGCTTGGATCAAGGTCCCCACCTGACTCCAGCTCTCCTGCGTCAGGCACAACAACCTTTCTCAGAGAATCATGAGGATCCTTCCAGTCAATAAGTGAGATATAGTGAGATGTTGCGCGAAAGGGAAAAAACTCCACTACGCGCTGAATTATCTCTATCTCTTTGGGATTCAGACCGGGAATGGCTTCGATATCCGTGATTGATTCTGACATATATCCATCCACCCATGCCGGCAGCGGTATCCAAAACTCATTTCATCATGATCATTTGAAGAACATGACACAGGCGGGGTTTGCACCTCCACTATTTTATGTGCAAAGATCCGAGGAGATTGTCAAGTACAGTTACGAACCCGGAGTACAC
>DAOWJX010000327.1 GCA_030640155.1 Candidatus Aegiribacteria sp.
AACCTCTGACCGGACGGCTTTTGCTAGGGTCTCGTTCACAAACCCGACAATAGGACCATCTACTGCTCCTGCATACTCTTCTTCCAGATCTGATTCGAAATCCTCTTCTTCTTCAGGCTCGAGAGATTTAACAATCTCCAGTTCATCGAGTTCACTGCTGTAATCGTCAATCTGATCCTTTACTGAAACAAGCGCGTCAGCTTTTCCATAGAGCTCATCCTGCGCTCTTCTTACAGCAGGTGGCGCGGAAGCATAAACGATAACTTCCTTCCCGGTAGCGAATTTTACTTCATCAACTGCATACAGATCCCCCGGAGAGCCCATTGCAATGTAAAAGTACTCTCTATCCACCTTAACTGGGGTAATAAGGTATTTCCGGGCGATGTCTTCCGGAAGCGAATCAGCAAGCCGGGAATCAACTTCTATCTCGTTGAGATATATAGGCTTAACAGTATATATTTCTGAAAGAAACTCGGTAACAAGATCCTCCGGCACGATTCCCATTGAAATCAGCTGATCCGCGAGTTCGATTTCACCGGGACCAGATTCCTTGATTATCTGATCAATCTCATCCTGGCTGACCATTCCTGATTCAAGCAGCATTATTCCCAGTCTGCTTAACACTTATTCCTCCATCAGTAACTCGAAATTGTTTCTCTTATTACTTCATCGTACGTTGTCTCTCCGCGCTCAAGCTTTCGTAGAGCAGATTCTCTCAGATTTACCATACCCTTTGATAATGCGGCTTTTTCTATTTCAATGCTGTTGGCGTCACCCTCAATAAGCTGTCTTATTTCTTCATCGATGCTCATAACTTCAAAAATACCTATCCTGCCCTTGTATCCTGTATTGTTACAGTACGAACATCCTGTACCTTCGAACAGCTTTACTTTATGGAATCTTTCAGGATCAATTCCAGCATCTATAAATACTTCATCAGGAACACGGATTTCAGCTTTGCATTTAGAACAGATTTTTCTGATCAATCGCTGTGAAGCGATACATGCCAGCGAAGTGCTGAGCATGAAAGGTTCGGTTCCAATATCTATAAGCCTGTTAATTGTACTTGGAGCATCATTTGTGTGAGTTGTTGAAAGAACCAGATGCCCTGTCAATGCTGCTCTGATAGCAATTTCAGCTGTTTCCCTATCCCGGATTTCTCCAACCATGATAATATCCGGATCCTGTCTGAGATAGGCTCTGAGGGCATTGGCGAATGTCAATCCTACACTGGTGTTCATCTGAACCTGGTTGATTCCCTTCAGATTGAACTCTACCGGGTTTTCAGCAGTCATGATATTCACTTCGACATCGTTTCGCTCGGTAAGAGCGGAATAGAGTGTTGTTGTTTTTCCGCACCCTGTAGGACCTGTCACAAGAACGATGCCGAAAGGTCTTCTGATAGCCTTTCTGAATATTTTAAGGGGTTCTTCTTCGAAGCCCAGTTTCTCCAGATCGAGAACGATCTTGGATCGATCAAGAAGCCTGACTTCGACTTTCTCCCCAAACAGAGTCGGAAGTGTTGCAAGCCGCAGATCAACAAATCTCTCTCCTACAAGGATTTTCTGCCGTCCGTCCTGCGGAAGATGATGATCCGCGATATTCATGCCGCCAAGAATTTTCAGTCGGCTGACCATGGCTGAACGGTATTTTCTGCTGGGACGCATTACTTCATGCAATACTCCATCAATTCTGAATCTAACCCTGATATACCGTTCGAATGGTTCAAAATGTATATCACTGGCTCCTCTGCGGACAGCATCTGCAATAAGGCTGTTAACAAGTCTAACTACGGGAGAATCAGACAGATCAAGAGCGATATCATCCTCAGCGTATTCTTCCTCATCCATATCCTCGACGATCATTGACTCAAAGACTTCATCTCCCACTAGCAGGTCAACGTCTTCGATCTTTTCTTCATCGATATCTGTAATAGATGTTTGAACCGTGCTTCCAACCCTTGCGCGATTGTCATCAACGGATACAAGCGCATCCGTATTCTCGTAATACTTTGCAAGCGCTCTGCGAATCATGCTGGATGCGGTTATATGTGGCTCAATATCCATTCCGAGCGAGAATCTGAGATCATCAATCGCAAAAAGATTGTGAGGATCTGTCATGGCCACTATTAATTTTCTGCCGACAATCTCAATAGGGATGACTTCATATCTCTGCGCAATATCACCGGATATCAGGCGAATAATGTTTTCATCAATATCTATTTCATCAAGATTGGCACTTTCAATATTCTGCTGTCTTGCAAGGAACTTATTGAGATCATTTTCTGAAATGGCATTATTGCTGACAAGATAGTAGCCGAGTCTGGCACCGCCTTCATTCTGCTGATTGAGAGCTTTTTCAAGCTGTTTGTTTGATATCATCCCGGAATCAAGAAGAATTTGACCAATTCTGACGTTCATCAAGCCTCCGATGCTATTCAGACAGATGATTTCCTGCGGGGTGCTGCAGGGCAGTAAATTACCTTCTGTCCGAATTCAATTTCATACCGTTCAAATCGTAATTCCTGACAATGAAAAGCATATATAGAAATAGTGCGAATGACCAGAGGGGTTTTACCTGAAATATCTCAAGCATTCCAGCCAATCGAGTGAGCTGGTGGATGATGGTGAAGCAAGTGCCGGTTATAATGAACTAGAAATTGATAATAACCCAGATATTCATTCCGATATCCCGCTGATCATACTGGGAATTTACTCTGTCAGTTTTCCACCCGTAAATTCCGGTCAATCCGGCGGTGACGGAACCAAAATCGTAATTAACAGCCGGTTCAATTCTCCATTCTTCCCTGTCCGATTGAAGCTGATTTCCATAACCGCTGCTGATAAGTTCGCTTGTGGTTCTGGATCTGGTTATGCTCAAACTTGTCGTGAGATCACTCTGAAAACTTATGCGAAGCTTGTCAAGAAGAGGAAGCGGGATTGCGATTCCTCCGGGAGCGCTGAATGAATACTGTACTCTGAATTGAAAGCTGTTGTTGTTGCTTCTTGTTTCTGTCTGTGTGCCGGTATAGTTCTCGATTACAGTGTTTGTAAGATTATCACTTATCGTTATCTGAATATCGTTTTTTAGAGTCACGTTTATGCTGAGCAATGGAGACCAGCGTGTTGAAGTAGTTTTCGTGGTGGGAACATATATATCACTTTCATATCTGCCGCTTTCAGAAGTTTCAATTTTGTATCCTGAACTCACTGTCCCGTTTCTGAGAAAATCCCTTAAACCAGCCAGCCCGCTCAACCCTGACCAGGAAAAGGTAACTGATGGCCAGGTTTTTGATCTCTGATTGTTCCAGAATCCGGAATACAGCGTTTTTGAATTTGAGGATCTATACTCCAGACGCACGGACATGGAAGATACAGGTCTGAAACCTCCCGATACCTGGAGATTCCATCCCTTAGTTCTGTCCCACGGTGTGATATCATCCAGCACAGGTCTCAGACCTGTCTGATACCGCCATCCTGGAAGGAAATTCATATCTCTGTATTCACTTCCCTCCGTTTCTGAATAAACCACGTTTGGATCAGTTATCAGGTTGGCCCATCGTTCCAGTTTCATGAGGAACCATCTGGGACTCCCAGGTTCGGCTTCTTCATCCAGTCTTTCATCTCTTAACCTTGCCAGGCTTCTGAGTGTATGGACAAGACCAATTCGGACATTGATCCTTCGAGTTGATGAAACTGAAAACCTCGGCAAACCAAGTGTATCTGCTCCGGTTGTCGTATGAGGAGCCAGCCTCGATGCGTGATAGTTAACATCGTAGGAAAACCTTGGGCGGAGATAATCGAATAGATTGATATCCTGAGAAATACTGATGTTCTGGTTTCTGGATATCTCCCGCCCTACATTCACACCGATATTACCCTCCCAGGGATAAAGAAGATCCCGAATCAGCGAAAGGGACCCGCTGGCAGTAAACCCTTTCCAGACATTAAAAGTGAGTGAACCGCTTGATGAGAGGGTTGAAACAGTAGTAGCTCTGGTCTGAACACTATCACCGTTTGCGAAGCTCCATCGTGTATCCCAGCTGTTATGCCTGGACAACGACCACGCAACTCTTGTTGGTCGAAGTCTGAAGAATTCGATAATCGGCAGACTGAGCAGCTGCATTCTACCGGGTGCAAGATCGTAAGATAGTGTTCCCTCAGCAGTACTGGCAGTATCTCGATATGTAGGAGACATTCCGTAACTTCTTGAGTAAGTATGGATAAATCTGAATGGATCTATCAGATATCTGCCCGGCCAATTCTCAGCCCTGCTGTTTTTCCTCCACTGGAATCCGGTGCTCCATCTTCTGGTCTGAGTTCTTGCATTCCAGGATTCATCATCATCAAGCCTGAAATCAGAACCTGATTGAAATCGCGGCTTGGATAT
>DAOWJX010000102.1 GCA_030640155.1 Candidatus Aegiribacteria sp.
ATCTCCTGAATACCGGGCTGCTCCGTTCCTGAAGCTGAGATATGGAAGCTGGTTTCTCTTACAATGAGTCTATGTTTGAAGCTCATATTTGCCGCGTTTCCGGATGGTTTCATTCTGAATCGAACCGCCCCCAGCTGCATAACAGTAATGGGCTGGTGTCCATCCCGCCTCTGCGGAGTTGCCGTAAGTCCTGTGATGTATCGCGCCTTGACTGCTGAGAGTACCCGCTCAAATGAAACAGCCGGCAGGTGGTGACATTCATCGACGATAACATTGCCATATCCTGCAACCATGTCTTTTACAGAACCTCTGGCAGTAAGGCTCTGTATCATGGCGATATCGATTTTTCCATTTGGTTTCTTCCTGCCTGAGTAAATTGTGCCTATTTCCTTTAATGGAATACCCAGGAACATTGCAAGCTGTGCCCGCCACTGGTCGAGCAGAGGTTTTCTATGAACGATAACAAGAGTATTTCTCCGCCGCATTGCTGCCATATAGATGGCGACTATCGTTTTGCCGCTGCCGGGAGGAGCGATGAAGATTCCGGTATTATGGTTCAGAAGCTCCGCAGCGGCCTCTTTCTGACCGCGATCAAGTTCTCCGCGAAATGAAACATCGATTTCAGTGCCTGTCTGTCGATGGTCATCGAACTCCAGTACAACACCGATATCATCAAGAAGAGATACAAGATCATCCCTGCAGCCACGGGGGATGGCAATGTAATCAGGAAATTCCTTTGAGCATGAAATAATGCGTGGAGTGAGAGCGGTTGAAAGGCGAAGGTTCTGTTTCCTGTAGAACTCGGGGTTCTGAAACGCCGCAAGGCGTCGGATCCCATTTATTAATGAGGGAGGAAGGTCCTTTCTGCTGATGAAAAGCATTTGGGCATCGAAAACGGTCACCTTCTCAGGGAGGGGACCTGATATTTCCGGTATTCTCCTGTTTCCAGAAGGCGGATTGAGCCAGGGAGCAGTAGCGTCTTCTTCGGTTCCGAGCATTCCAACCGCGAGAACTCTATCTCTTTTGGTTGCATCCTCAATGATGGTTTCCAGCATGTCTGGAGCCATCCGTTCCATATTCATCAGGACATCCCATTGATCTATATATGGCAGGAGCTGTTCATCAACGAATACGGAATTGCCGGATTTTCTCGGTTCATGCTGCAGCGGTAGTGCTATCAGATTACCGAAGCCGCCTTTTGGAATAGTATTCTGGTTCGGGAAGAGCCTGTCATATGAATCAAAGCCGAGTTCAGGTCTGCTGTTCATGGTCTCTGTCAGAAGAAAACATCCCATCCGTCTGGCACCTGCCGCAGGCACAGGCGTAGTGAAGAAAATCCATGCATGAGCGCCGTTACCGGAACGGGATATTTCGATGTAGACCGGAATATCAAGTGAGCGGCACGTTTCTCTGAATGCGGAGATGTCAGCTCTCCAGCTTTTTTTATCAAAGTCGGCGGCGAGGAAACAGCAGGTTTCATCTGACAGAAGCGGATAGACACCAATTGTGAATTTTCCTGAAAGGTGATCATGGATGACCTGATCGGTAACTGGAAGCAATTCGCGATGGGAGCATGATCTGCATGGGGAAACGGCACTTCCCTGTGTTCTATGGAGGGTTTTCCCGCAGACAGCAGGATCCCATTCGTTCCCGCAGACCGGGGAATACCCGGAGCGGCCTGTTCGTGAGCTTACCCAGCGTTTTGGATAGACATCCTTCCTTCCACGAAAAAGGCTTCGGAACAGCGATATCTTATCATCAACTGAAAGAATCTTTCCTGAGCGTGGAAAATCGTCAGGAGCCCTTTCAGAAGAGATTGAAGAAAGACCCCTGCATAAAGAATCCAATCTGTTCCTGCTTTTCTCAAGTTCTCTTTCCAGGGATTTGATTCTCTTTTTTTCACTATTGATCTGATTATTAATTGAAGCTTCGGAATGATTATCAGTGCTATGGTCTGATTTGCCTGTTATTTTCATTTCCTCTGCAGTAGTTTGATCGGGTTATCTGCTAATCGAAAAGAGACAGCTGGTTCTCTGGTGGTTTCTTTTTTCTTTTCTTTCGTGGTTTGGCTCTTCTTATATGGTTTTCAGCCATCAGCCTCTCAAGTTCCTCTGCTTCTTTACCTGTTACAAAATCGATTGCAATGACATGCCCTCCATCTTTGTTTGGAGGTAGTGTTATATTAGGGAACATGTCCATCAGCTCTTTGATATCCTCTTCTGTTAAGAGAATATCTTTGAAAGTCCGGACAAGATCGTCGATTTCTTCAATATCTATTTCAAACGCGATACTGATAGCATCTGAAGTTGACACGAAATCTATAACAGAATCAGTGTATTCATCCATCTCTGTAATCATCCTGAGAATTGATGCTGCCACGAGTCCGGGATCGGGAGTCGGTTCGATGTCCTCATATCGCTTAATAACGATTGACGCGAGTTTAAGAAATTGTTTGTCCAGATGTTCAAGAAAGAAATAATCGGAGAACACATTGATCAGTCCCGCAATCTCCTCCTTCTGATTACCGGATGAACTTATGGCGGAAACAGGAATCGGATCAAGCCCGTAGTCACTTCTATCCGCGAAAGTGCGCTCTTCGGAAGGGATACTCAATACATTCTCTTTTACATACTGAATAAGTTCCTCAAGAAGCCCGGTATTAAGTTCCTCCTCCTGCTCATAAATCTCTTCCAGACCTGCCGGGACTGCCCGAATACAATTCAGGTAAAGGATAACAGCCCGGAGATACGAATCCTCCTTCTTGAATTTTTTCGCCATGCAGCCAATATGCAGCCTGATCCTGTTTAATACTTTCCGAGCCTTTTCGAAGATAACTCTTGCCTCGTCTGAAAGGTCGAACGTGTCTATTCTGATCACCTCACTAAAGGTTTAATTGCACGCGCCAGCAAGGCTTATCCAGATTATCAGGCGAAGCAGCGCGGGGATTGATAGATCTCATTGCATCCTTCATACCTGTTCTTCTTTTGGTGCTATCGCGTTTCTGAACTCCAGAGCCTGAATCTCAAGACGTGCTTCCTGAAGGTCCAGAAGGCACTCTACAGGATCAGCCCAGACAGAGCCGTCCTTATCTATCTTGAAGAAGGACTCTTTACGGCGGAGGAAGTGAATGACCAGTGAAGAAATTGTATCTCTGGACTTCTGCATTTTTAGCGCTGGATCCAACTGCCTTATAAAGCTGACATCAGCCAGTTTACCTGGGCAATGCAGTGTCAAATCAAGTTGAGGTGTTCCTATTAGGTCAATGTCCGGGTAAATACGTCGAGCGCCAGATACACCACCTACACCTATGTCTTGCCTTTTTAAGCTTCTCAGTCGTTTTAGCAGGGATTCAGGAGATCTGGGCTGGCCTGAGCTGTCAGCGAATCTCATTGTCATGCGTGATTTGTCTGAAAGAACCAGGAGTTTTTCCCAGGCGTATCTGGGAAAGTACTTGAGCCTTATACTTTTATCGGAATATCTGATAACAGCAGTTCCGATTTCATCTAGTGTGTTTGAGACAGGACGGAAGGTACATCCAACCGCTTTGGCCAGCCAGATGGATGTAAATGTTTTGCTTTTCATCTCTTGTGGATAATCGATCGACTGTGAATATTGATCAAGCCACTTTGATCTATGATCTGAATTCAGAATCCAGTGATAAATCAGAAGCTTGAGAATTTCGGCTGAATAATCTGGCTTCGCCAATTGAGGCTTACCTGGGGGTGCTTCAAGGAGAGAAATTCGCTTCAATTCCTCCTGAGTCTCTATATCTGGATCTGAGGGAATACCGGCGAGATGATCATTCCTGAGAGTAACAATAAATAGATGATTAGCGATATCGGTTTGCAGAACTCCTGTGGCTTTCAGCCACTCCTCTTTCAGGTTGTCATCTGTAATGCCTGGTTCTATCAATAGCAGGTAGCCACGTTTCGATGACCTCTCACGCATATAGTAAGTTAGCTGTAGCAGGGCGTCCCTGATTGCTCGGATTGCTCTAGGTCGCATCTTCACTTCAACGATAGCATCCTGCGACTCCCAATCCGGGAGATGGGAACTATCAGTTCGTTTTCGAACCACTCTTACAAATTTCATGAATTAATTATAATCGAATCTAATTGAAGTTGCAAGTCAGTATTTAAATCGCAAGTCAACATTGCTGTTGCAAGTCAATATTGTGCCGTTATTGTCAATCTGCATTGGAAGGAAAGCAGTCTCATTGGCATAAGGAAGCCACTGCATACCTCGATGAATGTTTATAGTTACTGAAATGTAACTCAAACATCTGGAGCCATAAATGATTCCATCTGTTCTCTCATCTCAGATCAGCAGAGCCATCATGGAATACCTCCGCACAACCTTCCCCATTACTACTCCTTTGTTCCAGAACACTCTTGATTAGCTTTTCTCCGAAGAGGGAAGTGTTTTCAAAGGCCCTTACTTATCTCTTGGATTACCATTCCGAAAAGGCACTCACCAGGGAGAGTTCTTCCCTGAAATCCCACTTGGCTTTACACCTCACCTTCACCAGGCACAATCATTCGAGCGTCTTGGAGTATCTGATCCTCTTTCTACTATTGTTGCCACTGGAACAGGTTCGGGTAAAACCGAGTGCTTCCTCCTGCCCATTCTGGACTATTGCCGCCGTCATGCGGATTCGAATGGTATTAAAGCCATAATCATCTATCCTATGAATGCTCTTGCTACCGATCAGGCTGGCAGGATAGCCCGTATGATTCATGACAATCCCTCATTGAAGGGAAGAGTTACTGCCGGACTGTACATAGGCCAGAAAGGTGAGACCATTCATCGGGTGATGACTGCTGATTCAGTTATTACAGACAGAGAGAAGATGCGTCTTTCTCCTCCTGATATTCTTCTGACCAACTACAAGATGCTTGATTATATGCTTATCCGTCCTTCTGATTTTCCTTTGTGGAAGCATAATTCGCCTGATTCGTTAAAATATCTGGTTGTTGATGAGCTTCATACGTTCGATGGTGCCCAGGGAACCGATCTGGCCTGTTTGATCCGCCGCCTGAAAGCAAGGGTTTCCACTCCTGCCGATTACCTCTGCTGTATCGGAACTTCCGCTACTCTCGGGGGAGAGGAGTCAGCTTCTTCTCTGGTTTCCTACGCTGAAAAGGTGTTCGGTGAATCCTTTGGTGTTGATTCAGTTATTACCGAATCCCGCCAGAGTGCTTCTGAGTTTCTTGAGGGAATTGAGGTTGAGTATTACGGTATTCCAGATGCTGATCTTGAAGAATTTGTGCCATCTGCATCCATGAACCTTGAAGAATATTTACGGTTACAAGCAAACCTCTGGTTCGGTGAGTTCGTATTTGATGAGTCCTGGAGAGTTGATCTTGGAAAGCGTATCAGAAGACACGCTCTATTCAGAGATCTTATGACTGCTCTGGAGGATTCTGTTCGCACTTTGTCGGACGTGATCTCCGATCTTGGCAGTCTGGATTCCGATTTTGCTGAAGCTTCTCCTGAATTACAGGAAGCTCTTCTGATGAGCATGCTTTCACTTCTTTCCCACTCGCGTTGTTCTGGTTCCTTTTCTCCTCTGGTTCATGTCAGGCTGCAGATGTGGCTTAGGGAACTTCGACGACTGGTTGCTTCCGTTTCTGATGAACCACGTTTGCGTTTTGCCGACGATCTGAATGAAGAACAGCTTCGGGTACACCTTCCTGTTATTCACTGCAGGGAGTGTGGTGCTACCGGATGGGGCGGTGTTGTCCGGAAACTGGACAGCAGGATACGGTGTGATCTTAGAGAGTATTACCGGGAGTTTTTCAGTTCCGGCGAGGATGTTGTTTTCGTGTTCCCGGAAGAGCGTGATGCGTTTGAACTGGGGATACCGGGGATGAGTTACAGGCTATGTACTTCCTGCCTGCATCTTGATCCTGGTAATCAGGATCATTGTACTGGTTGTGGAAATAAATCTCTGATTGATGTGTTCATTCCTGACAATACTGCTAAGCGTAAGGGTGTGACGATTGCTTCACACAACTGCCCATACTGCGGTGGTCATGACAGCCTGACCATTATGGGCGCCAGGGCTGCTACACTTACGAGTGTGATGATATCTCAGCTTATGTCATCTCCCTTCAATACGGACAGAAAACTACTGACCTTCTCCGATTCCGTTCAGGATGCTGCTCATCGGGCAGGATTCTACGCGGCCCGGACCTGGCGGTTCAACCTCCGGATTGCGATTCAGAAATTTCTGGCTGATAAGGGTGACGGGCTTGAGCTATCTTCTCTTCCAGCGGCTTATATTGAATACTGGTCAGGTAAGCTTGATCCTCTTGAGTATATGAGTACTTTCATAGCACCTAATATGCTCTGGTTTCAGGACTACGAATTGATGCTTAAGACAGGGAAAATACCTGATGACTCAAGGTTGAAGTATAGGGTTGATTCGCGGATTGCCTGGGAG
>DAOWJX010000003.1 GCA_030640155.1 Candidatus Aegiribacteria sp.
GTACATCTGTCGATTTACGATGTATCCGGTCGGTTGGTGAAACAGATTGAATCAGCGGATAGCCAGGATGGTTATAATCAGGTTGTTATTCCTGAACTTGATTCCGGTCTGTATTTCTGTCGGATGACATCTGGAGACTTTGCTGAAACCAGACAGTTTGTAGTAATTCGGTAAAGTATCTATTTCCTGTTCGATGAGTGAATCGAAGGGAGCCGGTCATCAACCGGCTCCCTTCTTTTTCAGATAACTGGAATGAGACTTCCCGATGGTTATGATAACTCTGCCAGATACACTGGCAGTTTCAGGAATGACCTTTCATCTTTTCGGACAGATCGATATGGATTATACATATAATTACATTCGAATATTTCCAGATTTTCGAAGGACTTGTTGATTCTATTCATTACTGTATAATACATTCAGCTTTTTTAGAGCAAGTTGTTTTTGTTTGTTTACTGTGTTACGAAGAGGTTTAAGTCATTTCTGAATTGCATCAGTATTTTGCATTCCATGAACGTTATTGTATGGGTGAAAAATAATTACTGAATCATATTTATATATGCCGCAATTATGCTGCACGGTGCCGGGCCGTACCCCGGTTAAACATGCCCCTTGCTAGAGGGGCAACTGCGGCATTGATGCCGCATGGTACTCGGGGACGAAATATCCTGGGAAAAGGAGTTCTAATGGAAAATAAACTATTTGTGGGTGGATTAGCCTGGGCAACAAACGATGAAGGTCTGAGAAAGGCCTTTGAGGAATTTGGAGCTATTGAAGAGGCGAACGTTGTCTGCGAAAGAGATACAGGCCGGTCAAGAGGATTCGGGTTTGTAACTTTCGAAACCGAAGCGAGCGCAAAAGCGGCTCAGGAGGCCATGCACGGACAGGAAATAGATGGACGCCAGCTCAGAGTGGACTTTGCTAACAGCAAACCAAGACGGAACTAGCGAAATTCTACTTCAGTGATATAAGGGGAGGCATTTCTGTCTCCCCTTTTTTAGAATGTTACGATAAAGGCGGTGGACTCAGTGTTTCAAGATAAGCGTCAATCCGTCGCTGACCGGAATCATTGAGACATCCACCCTGTTGTCATTGTGAATCCTTCTGTTCAGGTCACGGATGACTGTTGTCCCGGGATCATCTGATTTTGGATCGATAATTCTGCCGAACCCCAGAACGTTGTCCAGAGCGATGAGACCGCCTGGCTTTATCAGTTGCAGGCATTGGTCGTAGTATGTTCCGTAACCATCCTTGTTGGCGTCTATGAAGGCGAAATCGAAGGTATTCTCCAGACCTTCTTCAATAAGTGAGTCAAGGGTATCTTCAGCAGGAGCAAGCCTGAGGTCGATCTTATGATCAACACACGCCTCTATCCAGTATTTTTCAGCTGTTTCCGTCCACTCCCTGTTCACATCGCACGCGATAATAAGACCATCCTCAGGAAGTGCCATTGCGGTCCAGAGTGTGCTGTATCCGGTAAAGACACCGATTTCCAGTGTCCTTTTTGCCTTAATAAGTTTAATGAGCATGTACATGAGCTGTCCCTGCTCAGGGGATATCTGCATTAAGGAGTTCTCCATAAGAGCGGTTCTCTCTCGGAGGTTTTTGAGAATACCGGTTTCTCTTACGGAAACTGAGAGCATGTATTCGCGAAGCTCCTCCGGCATTCCCGATGTAGAAGTAGCCATTACATCCTTCCAGCAGTCATTCAGCAGCAGCAACTGCAACTAAACGAGTAGCGTCAGAATCGTACGGCATACCATGAATATTACCGTAGATCTGCAGTTCTGAAAAACCGGCGACCTGAAGCATGTCTTCCAGTTCAGCAGCGCTGTAAAGCCAGTGGGAGAATTTCCATCTGTTCTTTACCCTGTCATCTTCGATAATCAACCATTCATTGTGGATTTTTCTCCATCCATCTTCTATCCTGTGCTTCTGAACCAATAGAGTTCCATTCTCCAGCTCATCGGTTGATATGGGGCTGAAGATTGATGCAAGAACCTCCTTGCCCATAAGTTCAAGGACGAGTTTTCCACCCTGTCTGAGGGAATCCCGAATGTTGTGAAGAACTCTCATATTGTCCTCGTGTTTCTCGAAGTACCCGAAGGAGGTGAACATGCATAGGGTAAGATCAAAAGAATCAGGTCGAATGAAACTGTGCATGTCCTCAAGAACCCACTCTACCGAAAGGTCTTCCAGAAAAGCTTTTCTTCGTGCCATTTCCAGCAGGTATTCAGTACGGTCTACACCCGTAACGGTGAAATTACGCCTTGCCATTGCAATTGAGAAGCGTCCGGGACCACAGCATAGATCAAGAACATCTCCATCTGTAATGCCTGTAAGCTCTATCAGGGAATCAGAATCCTCCTCAGCTTTTTCCATTCTTGAATCAGGGAACATGAAAGGGTATAAATCACGCCAGAAATTCTCATCCTCGAACCATTCCATTACATTATCCTTCCGGCTATCAAGGATTGCATCGTCTGCAGAAGTTGCATATACCGGTTATTCTGCTGTCCGGGTCTCCCCACGTGAACCATGAGTCGGTTATTTCAGAAGAGAGATACTGAGGGTCAAGTTCCAGAAAACCACAATGACCTACAAGAATTACAGTAGACGGATAACCATTGTAGTACCCTGATAAATCAGCCACTTCCGAATAACCTGAAGCATCGGGGGCAATACACCAGAGATCGACTGAAGCGTACTCAGGCAGGCTGTCTAACGAGATGAGAATGATTTCCGCCATATACTGATTAGCGGTTGTGTCGTCTCCCAGCACAAGAAGCAGACCGAATCCTGTGGGTGTGACAAAATCATCAAGATCGGAGAAACCGCTGACTGGGGTGAATTCAGGTTGAATTTGAGAAATACCAAGAAAGAAGAAGAGCAGAAAAATCATTTAAGATACCTTCCCGCGGATACAATCCTGTTTGCGTAGTATTCCTTGGAGAGTGATTCCCTTACAACCCCCCTGCTGCTGGATGCGTGGACAAAGAAGCCGTTTCCGATAAATATACCTACATGTGATATACCTGAACCTGACGTATTGAAAAACAGCAGATCGCCGAACTTGAGTTCCGAGGGATTAACGTTTTCTGATTCTGTAGCCTGCTGACTGGCTGTTCTGGGTATCTCGATATCAATGGCTCTGTAAACCGACTGGGTGAATGCAGAACAGTCTACACCGGATCTGCTGTTGCCGCCGTACTGATAGGGTGCACCAATCCATGAATCGATTTCATCCAACATTCTATTGTCTATTGATGATCTTGGGCCACTTCCAGTGGATGATATTTCAGACCAGTAGCCACCTGTACAATGAACTCCATTACCACGGTACACTGGAACAGTCCTGCAACTCGCAAGAATAAGAACAATAAGCAACAGGAAGGCAATATGATTATTTTTCATAGCTGTATCTTAAGAATAGTGTCTCTGGGCAACTGTTTCTGTCCGGGACAGTCAAGAGTGTAATGAAGACCCCGACTTTCTCTCCTTCGCAATGCTGATCTAACAATCGCCCTGCTGACAGTGCAGATATTCCTCAATTCAAGAAGTTCCACAGTTGGAATAAGAGACCAGTAATCCTCTTCGATTTCGTCTGCCAGAACATCAATTATTCTCAGGGCTCTGTGTAATTTTCTGTCCGACCTGACTATGCTTACATAATCCCACATGACGTTTCTCAGGGCTGCCCACGCGTAATCGACGAGTACGTTTTCCTTTAATGGTTCAGCGCGCCCGTAAGTCCAGTCTCTGGCAGAGAATATGTCCGGTTTCAATACAGTATCAGGAATAGAGTCAGCAGCTTTTAATCCCATAACGCCTGCTTCAAGCAGACTGTTGCTGCCAAGACGATTGGCACCATGAAAACCGGTGCATGATGCTTCTCCAATAGCTCTCAGGCCATTCATTGCGGTACTGCCATCAGTAGATGCGTCTATTCCACCAATACAGTAATGGGCTGCGGGAACTACAGGTATCGGTTCCAGCCATGGAATAATACCGACTGAAGTGACACCTTCAGTTACTTCCGGAAATGATTCTTCCAGCTTTTCCCGACCAAGGTGAGTGGCGTCAAGAAGAACATGATCATTTCCAAGTCGTTTCATTTCTGAGTCAATAGCTCTAGCTACGACATCTCTTGGCGCAAGTTCCATCCTCTCAGGGTCATAGTTTTCCATGAATCTCTGACCTTCAAGGTTAAGCAACCTGGCACCTTCACCTCTGAGAGCTTCCGTTATCAGGAAATTTCTCTTATCAGGATGAAACAGGCAGGTAGGGTGAAACTGGTAAAACTCCATGTTACGAATCGGAAGCCCGGCTCTGCAAGCCATCGCTATGCCATCTCCTGTGGCTGAATCCTGGTTTGAAGTGTATCTGTAAACTTTACCGGCCCCTCCTGTTGCTATGACGGTTTCACCGGCAAGTACAGTGGAAATTCTGCCATCGTGAAGGATATGGGCACCTAAACATCTGTCTGTGGCATTTTCAACCAGTTCAGGCATCTCTCGAGAAGCTGTAAGAAGATTAACAGCAAAAGCGGGTTGCAGTATTGAGATGTTCTTTTTTCCTTTACATCTCTCACAGAGTACTTCACTGATCAATCTGCCCGTTCTGTCCTTGTGGTGAAGAACCCGCCGGATACTGTGTCCGCCTTCCATTCCACCCTTACCGGATCCGTAAGCTCCTTCAAGGACAGCACCCCACTGTGATAATTGATTTACAAGACGCGGACCGCTTTTAATAATATCGATTGCTGCTTCTTCATCAACGAGACCTCCGCCCGCTATTATTGTATCCCTCAGATGAAGTTGGAAGCTGTCATCTTCGGATAAGGCTGCTGCAAGGCCACCCTGAGCCAGGTAAGTGCTTCCCGTAGGAATTGGAATTTTACTCACAAGAAGAATATCAAGCTCTTCAGGAAGAGCGAGTGCGCATGTCAGTCCCGCCATTCCGGCGCCAAGTATGAGTACGTCTTTCCTGATTGTACCGGTCAATTGAGTTATCCTATCTTTCTCCAAGTTCTCGAAACCTTTTAATTATGTTCTGAATCTCATCAAGAAGCTCAGGTATATCTCCCTCAACCTCAAGGTTCATGGTCTGAACCAGAATGTCATCAGTATCAGCAAGACCGCTGAATTTTACTGCATCCTTTTCCGTGGTTATTAATGCTGATGCTTGCTTTTTACGCATTATTTTCTTCAGCTGTTCTATATCCTCTTCTGTATAAACATGATGGTCAGGAAATACCACCAGTTTCCTGATACTAAAACCGGCTTCTTCAAGAGAGTTGCGGAAGCTTTCAGGTTTTCCAATCCCGCAGAATGCAAGAACCGGATCTTCAGGGATATCACTCAGCCTCCTGCCGGATGCAAGCCTTACGCCAGTTGGTTGAATTCTGCTGAACTGAACGGGAGCTTTCCAGTTGTAATCTGAAACTCTACGCTTTATCCATTCAGCTGACATTCCAGACGAAATCCGGTTAATCCAGATATGATCCGCTCTTGATATGAATGATGGAAATTCTCTGAGGGTTCCAGCAGGGAGGATTCCACCCTGACCAAACGGGTTCGAAAAATCAAGTACAACGAGTTCTATGTCTCTGTGAAGTTTAAGGTGCTGAAATCCATCATCGATTATGATAATATCCGGATTTTCCTCTCTAAATGCTCTGATTGAAGCTTCAGTTTTGGACTTTCCGGCATACACCCTGGCTTTTCCGAGCAGGCTCTCTGCTAGCAGCAGAACTTCATCTGTAAATTCTTTCCTTACATCATCGTTGTCCAGTCTGACTCTGCAGGCGGATTCTCTCTTTCCAAAATTCCGCGCAATGACCGCTACAGAATAACCCATTCCGGCTATTCTTCTTGCAAGCCAGATCGTAACTGAGGTTTTACCTGTTCCACCAACTTCGATATTCCCGACACTTATCACTGGAACCGGTAATCTGAACTGCCTTCTGCCCGATTCGAACCACATTCTTCGAATGGCAGCCACTGAACCGTACAGCCATCCGAAAGGCATAAGTAACCAGCCAAACCAGGCATAATATCCCTCTCGGGATGCTATTTTCTTGAATAATTTGTCCGGTCTGTTCATTGATTATACTCCAGATGATTGATAACTCCTGATCTGTAAAGGAGCAATCCAAACCGATCATACACTTCATTCTGAATTTTCTTTACTGCTGTTCGTACGAATTCCTTAACGGGAGAATCGCTTTTTAATCTCTTAAGTATATCAGTTAACTCTTCATATGATGAGATGATATGACCAACTCCTGATGCGGATATTTCATCAATGATACTCCTGAAACTTTCGTAATGGGGACCAACAATAACGGGTACTCCCCTCATAAGGGGTTCAAGGACGTTATGTCCCCCGAGAGGCACAAGTGTCCCTCCCACAAAAGCGGCTTTGCCAACACCATAAAACCGAGCTAGTATTCCATGCAGATCAAGGATGACACTGTCAAATCCTCCTGTATCTTTTGAATCGGCAAGTTCTGTCCATTTCACGGGAGAGAAACCAAGATTTTTCATGATATCAAATACTTCATCAACTCGCTCGAGGTGCCTTGGTACCAGAACAGGGAAATATCCAGCTTTTCGAGATGCTTTGAGTATGGTTACTTCCTCTCCCCTTCTGGTTGAACCAGCAACCAGAACGGGTAGATCGGTCTGCAGCATATTGTGCCATTCTACCGGCGGGTCACCGTGATCGGAACAGGCCTTGGAATCACCTGTTACGGTGATGTTTTCAGGATTCGCGCCAAGTAACCCGAAGTATTCCGCATCTTTGTTGCTTCGCGCAAGGATACCCGAAAAGCATAAAAGCATTCTTCTTAATAATGGTTTGAATACCCGGTACCCTCTGAAACTTCGTTTTGAGAGCCTTCCGTTGACGATCATGCATGGAATGCAGGATTCAAGAGCTTCAAGGATAGTGTTTGGCCATATTTCAGTTTCGGTTATTATGAGTGCCCTCGGTTTTATTCGACGGATGAACCGTTGTGCAAATAGTGGTGTATCAAGAGGGCTGAAACTGCCTGGAAGGTTCATTCTATCCAGGAATAACCGTCCTGAAGGAGTGAAACACGTTATCCAGACCGGTATGTTTCTTTTTTCAAGATACGATACAAAGGGAAGAAGTCCGTTCAGTTCACCAAGAGATGAGCCATGAAGCCAGACCGGATTAGATTTCATTTCCGCAACAAACCCCTGCCTTTCCTTTCTTTCCCTTGATGATCTGAATTTGAGTGCCACTATTGCCGGTGTGTGGAGAATGTAACCAGCCGATTTTACAATAAATCTGAGAAATCGGGCGGATGGTGATGTAAAAAGATCAGCGCTGTTAGTGACTCTTGAAATTTCCCTTTCTATTCTGTCCAGCCATATATCGGGATCATCTCCCCTTCTCATAGGTGGAAATGGTCTTCCCTCAACCACGCTCACCCTCGCAAATGGCAGCGGAAGCAGAAAACTGTCCCAGGAGGAGAAACGGAGTGCAGGCCAGGCTGATGCTCCGATTGAAACAACAGGTCTCCCTCCAAGCCTGGATATATGAGCAATTCCCTTCTTCACTTTCTCTGCGGGACCTCTGGGACCATCCGATGTAATTGCGCAGTCCGTTCCACCTCTGAGTCTACCGACAATTTCCCCGAGTGCTCTCACCCCTCCCCTGCTGCTGGAACCCCGGACAGTTGAGAACCCCATTGAATGAAGAACATTTGCTGCATACTGTCCATCCCTGTTCTGACTTACGAGAACAGTAACACCCTCATTCCGATGCGTATGAATAAACGAAAGCTGTCTTCCATGCCAGAATACGAAAACTGCGGATCTGCCCCGAGTATGTCCTGCCCTCAAACCGTCTTTTGAGAAGTAGAATACCCGCCACGAACTGCCTATCAATCTCATGAAAATGCGTCCCACTATCCGGGATAACTTGAATAAATCAGGAGCTTTCATGCTTGATCTCATTGTAAAGAAGCCTTGCTGTTCTTTCCGCTGCACCGTTATCACCAAGGACTTTACGAACATATTCAAGATTCGACAGTGATCTTTTTCTTGTTTCTGTTTCGCACAGCAGAGGAATTATCAACTCCGCGATGCTTTCCGGCGTAACATTATTCTGTATGAGTTCAGGTGCGACGTCTTTCCCTGAAACAATATTAGCCATACCTATTCTGTCCACGCCTCGTACAAGCAATTTTGCGAGGAAATATGTCAATCGGGAAGTTCTGTATGTAATAATAAATGGAATCCCCCAGAGTGCTGTCTCCAGTGTGGCAGTGCCCGAACATACAACGGCAGCAGACGCGTTTTGAAGCGAGGCGCTGATTGAATTCACCAGTGTTACTCCTTCAGTATTCAAGGCGCGGTCATACAATCCTGATGGGACGGATTCTGTCACAGCTACGGCAGCATTCCGGACAAACCCCTTACTTCTAAGAATTGAGTAGGCATCAAGCATCGGATCAAGAAGATTGGCAACTTCCTGTTCCCTGCTTCCGGGAAGAAAAGCCAGATCTCTTTCAGGTTCTGAATCAGCAGGTTCTGGAATCGCGTCTATAAGAGGATGTCCTGCGCACACAGCCCTTACTCCATGACTGTTGTAGAATTCTACTTCGAATTCGAAGAGAGTTATCATGAGATCAACACTCTTTCGGATTTTTCTGACTCTTCTTCTACCCCACGCCCATAACTGTGGAGAAATATAATATATGACTTTGAAACCTTTTTTCTTTGCCCATTGAGCCAGTGGTATATTGAAACCGGGATAATCAACCAGAAGAACCGCATCCGGATCTTCAGAGATGATAAGTGATTTCATCTTATTTCTCAGACAGCGTAATTTATTCAGAGAAGAGATCACTTCGGCAAAGCCCATTACGGAGTAATCTTCAAGATCAAACAGCACATTTACACCCGCATCAGAAAGATTGCTGCCTCCAAGACCTGAAGCTTGTACCGGAACTATTGCCGAAAGTTTCCTGTAAAGTTCTCCAGCACGGATATCACCGGATGGGTCACCTGCTGAGATGACGAGATTCATACTCCAGTCAGATCCTTCAGAATTTCTTCTGTCGCTATCTGTATCTGGCTCGAGATTATTTTTGCAGATCGGAGAGCGATAAGGCCGTCTTTCCCCGAAACAGCCGGAGAGCAGCCTGTATCACATGCTTTCAGAAAATCTTTAAGCTCAGCGGTAAGGGCGTCACCTTCTTCAACAATTATTGAAAGGGGTACGATATTTCCGGATGATACGCGAAAAGCCTCAACTTTTCTTGATGCGAAATCAACCGATACATAGCTCTTATGCTGAAAAAACCTCAATTTCCGAATCTGTTCTCTCGAGATTCGACTTGCGGTCATATTAACAACACAGCCATTCTCAAACTGAATTCTTGCGCTGGCAATATCCACATTATTACTGAGAACAGGCACCCCTGATGCCTGAACTGAAGTAACTGGAGATCGCACGAATGAAAGAACCAGATCAATGTCGTGAATCATAAGATCCATTACAACTGAGACATCGGTTCCCCTGGGGTTGAAAGGCGCCATTCTGTGCCCTTCTACGAAAAGTGGTGTGTCAATATATTCTGCTGCGGCAAGTATGGCCGGATTAAAGCGTTCCACATGACCAACTGCCAGAACAAGGTCAGTTTCTTCTGCGAGCTCCACCATTTCACTGCCTTCTTCGGGATTCGCTGCGATAGGTTTTTCTACAAGAACGTTCACTCCAGCTCCGAGAGCTTTCATGACCACTCCATAATGCCCCGAAGTAGTACAGGCGACAACAAC
>DAOWJX010000039.1 GCA_030640155.1 Candidatus Aegiribacteria sp.
CGAAAAAAATTCCTTCTCTTTCAGCAACTCTGACTCCTCTTATCTCCTCCGGAGGTATCATGGGGAAGCTGACAGTAAGGTATTGCCCTTTCTTCATCTGGCGGACTGCGTCTGTCTGAGACAGTTTTACAACCCAGGCTGTTATAGCTTCAAGGGAACCTGGAATGTTCTTATCGTAACCGGATACAGCTATTGCCGGAACACCCCAGAAAGCTGCAATTCTTGCGGCACCGATAGTACCTGACGCAATCCAGTCATAACCGAGATTAGGTCCGGAATTGATTCCTGACAGAACAAGGTCCGGAGGATTGTTCAGCATAATCCCTCTTAAAGCCAGAAGAACACAGTCCCCCGGATAACCGTCTACAGAGTATCCCCTGATATTGTCTGACAGAAGAAGCTGTTCAACATCCAGGATATGAGAACGAAAGGAGCTTATGTAATCCGATGAGCTGCTTCGGTTGTCTTTCGGTGCTACAACTACGGTTTCACTTATCTCTGAAAATGCTATAGCCAGTTCGATGAGAGCGGGATCATCTATGCCGTCATCATTAGTTATCAGAACCCTTTCCGGCCATTCACCGGAATATGCTGCGCCTGATATCAGTATTAGAACAGTACTTAATATGATGGGTATTCTCATGGAAAATCCTTTCTGTGTGCTGATGCTTACCGGAAATGCTTTTTAGTAAAAGTATTGCATTCAGGGAGTATCATCTTCATTCTACCGGCTTAACGTACCAGTGCTTCTTCCCGTCAAGATATTCATCGATGCCTTTTCTTTTTATCCTGCAGAGATTCTTGATGTGGGCTATACCATGGTTTGCTCGCAGATCTTCCAGTTTCTTGCATGTTTCGAAATCGTCGCAGAGCCAGCAGCCTTCCAATTCCTTTTTCTGACAGCATTTTCTTATTTTGCAGAATGGGTTGCCGCCCCCTTCTCTGCAGGCTTTCCTGCATCGCAGTTTCACCATACCGCCAAGAACTTCGTAGCATTGCCCGTAGTCCTTGAACAGTCTGAAGAATGACAGTTCCGAGAGTACTTCCGCCGTTTTATCGAATCTGACACTGCGCAGTTCCTTCCTCAGGTCCCTGGCCAGGTCAGCAATTCTGCCTGTGTGATTAGGACATTCGGCGCAGTACAGGCCGCAATAAGCGATCATTTCAATCTGGTCTGACATTTCGGGTCTCCTTGTTCTGGTATAATACAGTAAATCCAGTCAATTCCATGCATATCCTGATAGCAAATGTTGACCACGTATACCGACTGTTGTCATATTTTCACGATAAGTTTTTTCAATTGAAACCATCAGGTAGTAAATAAGCTCTGTCGTCAGCGTGGTGTATGATGCCAATACACTCAAATATTAATTATGCTGCAGGCCATAATTCTGTAATTGCAGTGATGATAATGAGTGCAGTCCTGCGACGTCAAAACCTCGGCACCTGTAAAAAAGTGTCAACAATTGCGATAAGTGAACGCTCAAGAACCGCTGAACAATATTACATAACTCTCGATATTTGTTAGGAATTGACTACAATTATGCATATGATAAATCGTAGCGGAAAGACAGATCAAAAACGGGAACCCGTTAGGAGAACGTTTATAACAGTAATCCTGATAGCAGCGGTTGCTTACCTGGCAATTTGCGTCTACCTGTATTTGAACCAGAGAGCTTTCATCTACTTCCCTCCGCGAGGGGTGCTGTACACCAGCGAGAAGCCAGTAGAGATACGGAGCGGAGAAATCACCCTGAGGGGATGGGTAGTGAACGAGGGCAGTGACGAAGCTGTCATCTACTTCGGCGGAAACGGCGAGAGACCTGAAGCGAACATCCCCGATTTCAAACACATTTTCGATAATCAGACCGTCTACCTGATCAACTACAGAGGCTACGGGGAAAGCGACGGCAGCCCCACGGAAGAAGGCCTGTACGCTGATGCCCTGGCAATCTACGATCACGTATCACAGAGCCACTCGAAGGTCTCCGTTATCGGCAGAAGCCTCGGCTCAGGTGTGGGCACCTACCTGGCCTCTCAGAGAGGGGTAGACAGGCTGGTGCTGATAGAGCCTTTCGACAGTATGGTGAACGTAGCCCGGGCAGCCTATCCGTTTTTCCCGGTGAAGTTCATGCTGAAGGACCGCTACGATTCCGCAAGCAGGGCAGGAGGCATCACCGCAGAGACGCTTATCATTATGGCAGGGAGGGATGAGATAATTCCCGGCAGGTCGACGGAGAGCCTTATCTCGGAGTTCGACCAGGACATCCTGGAAGTAGTCGTAATTGAGGATGCAACGCACAACGACATACAGAATTATCCGCAGTACTACAGGGCGCTGAAGGAGTTTGTCACCTCTGAATGATTTCCGGCTCTGAACAGAAGAGATATGATATTGTAATCTAACCGGTACAAAAACCGCATGGTCTCCTCCGCTATTCATATATACCATGTAAATCTCTTAAGGTAGTTGGTAATATGCATGCTTATATAACCAGGATATCGGAAAAAGCTCTTTGTAAAGCTTCAACTCGATCACCTGTTACTGCTATTCTAGGGCCGCGTCAGTGCGGTAAATCAACCCTTGCGCGGGAATTCCTGCGGAAATCAGGAGATTCAGCAGTATATCTCGATCTTCAGAATTGATGTGATGACATCAGCTCCGGGAATTGAATTCCAGAAAACCTGGGAGAATCGCAATACAGTGAAATTCCATGGGCAGGAACTTCACCTGTTATCAAAAGAAGATCTAATCGCTTCAAAAAAAGCATCAGGTAGAAGTCAGGATATCGAAGATATCCGCCTTCTGAGAATGGACGAGAACAGCACGCATGAATAAACATTTTGTTTCCAGGAGGAGGAAGTGAAGTGGCAGCGTGTAGACATGGATTGGTTTTTGTTGTTGTGCTTGTTGCTCATGTGTTTGTGGATGGTGGTTATGCGCAGCAGGTGTTCACAGAGGTTTCTGCTTCCCTTGGTATTGCAGGTCAAACCGGCCTAGGTCATGCGGTTGGCTGGTGTGATATA
>DAOWJX010000178.1 GCA_030640155.1 Candidatus Aegiribacteria sp.
CTTGCCTCATGGCTTCTCTCCATAGAGACGGAAAGAGCGATGAATCTATCATCCATGAGAGGTCCTCTCTTCGAGAACCTGATAGTTTCGGAAATGCTGAAAACCAGATACAATTCAGGCAGAAGGAACAATCTCCACTTCTGGAGAGACAGAGCCGGTCATGAAGTTGATGTAGTTGTTGACAGGGGAGACAAACTTATTCCTGTTGAAATGAAATCCGGGCAAACAGTCGCCACAGACTCTTTCAATGGGCTCAACTGGTGGAAGAGGCTTGCATCCGAAGATGACTCATTCCTCGTTTATGGTGGAGACCGATCATACAATAGAACCGGCACATCAGTAATCTCATGGCGCGATTACGATGCCCTCAAATCAATTCAAACCTGACAATTCCACTCCGATATCGGGGACATGCAGGCTCTGCTGCGTGTCCCCCGACACAAGATCAGACAATCATCACCTGTTAAGCAGAACGCAGCCTTCCAGCCCGACAACACCGAAGGACTCGCCTTCAATAGTTCCTCTTATCTGAACACCGGCACGATCTGCTACAATCAGTGACTCGGAAACAGAAGAAAGAGGCTCCAGCATTTCGCATGCTACGTACTTCGTGTAAGTATCCTCAGGATCCGCAAGGTCTATCCTGATGGTAGTGCCATAGTCGGTAGTGGAAGTTGTTGTGGAGTGGTAGTAACCCTCCACGGTTACTTCCTTCCCCACCCAGGCATTGAACATCTCGTTGAACTGATCAACAGGAATGGGTTCATCGGTATACACCCAGGGACTTGTTTCGACCCTCTCAAAAGCATCGGGCGCATCTATGAAGACTGCGCCTGTGAGCTCAGGACCGTACCAGCCCTCCTCCACTACTCCCCAAAGGGCTATGATCTCACCCCGCATGACCGTCCGGTTCTGTGGCTCGTCGAAATTAGCTGTAGCAAGTTCATCTGTAGATTCAGGATCGGCAACCAGTCTAAGATCATCCTCTACTACAGTGTCATCACCGTACCAGATATAGGGATATGCAATCAAAGTAACTTCCATCCCCATCCATGCGAAGTAAGCTTCATTCAGTGCCCAGGCATCAACGGCGACATCCGGAGTTACTGCTGAAGGATCCAGTTTACCCTCGGGATAAAGAGGTGCTTCCTCAACAACCTCTTCAATAACTTCGTCCACCGTTTCATCGGCGGCTTCTCCTGGTATGACATCACCTGCCGTCTCATCCGTCTGCGGCTGGTCACCCCCGCCGCATCCGAGTACGAGCAGAAGGCTCAGCGAAACAACTACAACGGATATTCTGAACATTTTTCCTCCTCTTTAAAACATGGATCAATATGACCCATTTCATAATAACGAATTCCGCCAGCCCCAGCCTTTTCAGCCTGTGGAAAACTCAACGGTCACTTACAATAACAGGTTGCAAGCTTCTCAGGTACTTGTTTCGCCCGATTTATGCCGATCAATGAGCAGCTGTCCTCCAACCCCAACATTGTCAGGAGTGTTTTCCTGAAACAGGACGATCATTATCTGTGCCGGCAGTCCATAGAGAGCGGATGCAGCGTTGGTTACGTCCTTCACGAACTGACGCTTCCTGTCCAAATCCGAAACCTTTGGTCCATCAATCCTGATTATAGGCATTCCAATCCTCCCTATTAAGTACATTAGGAACTGATCTAAAAAGAGAGATAATATCTGCTGTGCTTCGCGTAAAGAGCGCACCAAGAGTGATGAATGCAAAATCAAAGAAGCCTTTGCTCGACTGTATTCGACCATTGCCTCACTGTTATCCAGATTGCGGTATCTGTATCCTCTTATAGCTCCTCAGTATCCGGAGAATGCCATGATTCAAGCTTCAAGGACAGGAGTTTCAGGGATTTAGACAGGCCTCCCAGTGTCCAGCTGCCCCAGGCATGAAAGCGTATACTTTGCTCACTTCCGTCTGTGTTACGATATCGCAATATGGGATATACCGCGCCCGCGTATGATGCCACGCTTCCCGCGTCTGCCTTACATTCAAAGGAGATTATGTTATCCCGTTTCAGCTCGAAGTCTTCTGTATCCCCTTTGTACACCAGCTGTGCTGGCTCTATCCAGAGTACTCCAACATCATCTTCTACAAGAGTAAGCTTCTTGAAGCTGCTCTTATCAGGATCCGAGACCCCGACAAGGGTGCCCTTTCCAAGACTGATGGGATCGATCTCAAGCGCAGTTGCCCTTTTTCTGACTATTGCCCTGTTCAGCGGTGACCAGATATTGATCCAGACCAGAATGAGCTGAACGCCGATCAACGATACCAGTATGGGAGTGATGAACGGTAATGGCTCCGGCAGGTTGAAGCGTACCAGAATTGGTGTAACGGGGACAGAAACGAAGAAACCTACTGCGAGGGATAAGCCTAAAGAAACGACGATGTTGATAAGATAGAGCTTCTTCTTGAAACTCGCGAAGAAGGGTCTGCTGAAATCGAACGTGAAACAGTTGGTAAGGAAGGTTACGGCATACCCGGCCACAGCTACGAAAAGAGCACCAAACGCAGCAGTGAACGCAACATTGGCTGAGGGTTCTGTGGCGCAAGAGAGGCCTTGAACACGCTCATGAGAAGTGAACAGCCCGGTCAGTTTTCCGCCCAGAAAGAAAAAGCCAAGAAGCACAATAATGATGAGCAGGAATCCTCCCACCCTCTTGAAAACGGAAAGTTTCTTATTCTCTAACTGCATAGTCTTCTCCATCCGGAGCTACAGACCTGATGAATACAGATTCCCCATCCGCTTCGAGCTATCCGGAGAACAGACGTTGAAGGTAATGGATGAACAGTTCACGCTTCCATCCATCCAGTGTTCTACGCTCATCCGC
>DAOWJX010000157.1 GCA_030640155.1 Candidatus Aegiribacteria sp.
AAATATGTATTCATTTACTCCTGATCTCCCGTAGTCTTTGTGCTTCGTGAATACTCAGTCAGGCTCCCTGCAGAAGAACCTGTATGCCCATATGAAATCGCATCCGGCATTTTTCGCCGCCTTTTCATCGGCATCTCTGTCGCCAACAAAAAGAACTTCCTGTGGATAAACCCCGTATTTGTTCATCAGATTATGAAGCATCAGAGGATCAGGTTTCCGGCATATGCAGCCTGAGTACGGGACATGCGGACAAATTTCAATTGTTCCCTCTGCGGGATCGAAACCGAATGCTTCTCTGACGGTATCCTTCAGCAAGCTGATGGCAGTTTCCTCACTGAAATAACCCACACCGACGCCGCCCTGATTACTTGCGATTCCGTAACCAATACCCTGTTCCGAACTGTTCGGAGAAACCCAGTCGTACTCCGCAAGTTTCTCCCTGACGCCGGGGTACAACTCCCATTCACCTGATCTGTTGGGGCAGGGCTGTCCTTCCACCGTACAGAACCTCAGTGTTCCGTCAGCATCAAAGATGATAAGTTTGTACATGAGCCTCCTTAAGGCCGGGCATAACTTGATTAACTAATTCAAAATAACGCACTCCAGCAGTCCGTATATATATTGCACTTGCGAATGAGCGCATATAGCTACATTCTTAAATAATGAGAATACATGCTAAATCATTTCATGAGAGAGCAGAATATCTGTGACAGGAAACCGTTCTGCAGGTGACAGCCAGAAGAAATCGGACAAAGAAGCCAGAGCTATGGGAGCCCCCGGTTTATCCCGCTTTTCAGCTGTCATTCTTGTTTTCATCGGATTAGCTTTATCATTCCTGGGTTTTCTTACAGCTCGAGGATGGGAGCAATCCGCAATAGAGAATGATCTGAAGATCATTGCACAGAATCGGATTGCAGCACTTGAAGGCGGGGTCTCACAGCATCTGACGTTTCTTGAGATACTATCAGACTTGAGTGAACATCTGCCTGAAAGTATATACGGCAGCTTTCATGCTGTCACTCAGGCGGCACTGGTTCAACAGCATGACGATATCATTCTGATCTGGGCTCCTCATGTGATTGATGAAGGCAGTTCTTTGCATGAGGATGAAGACATAACTGCCGCCTCCATCGGCGAGGATTATTACCCAATTCTCTATATCTCATCAACTCAGCGATACGAACACATTATCGGTTTTAACCTTGCCTCAGATCCTGTATTCGTTGAATGTTTCAGGAAAGCTGCTGCTTCAGGGGGAGTAGTTACATCAGGTGAAATGATCCGCCCAAATGCGATTACTGATTCGGTTGCGGTTCTGTTCGTAATGCCGGTTTTTATTGAAAGCCCGTACTCGGATTCATCGAGTTCTACAGCTTCAATGCTGGAAGGATATTTCATCTGTGTTAACTTGATGTCCGAAATGATATACCACTGCCTCGATCCATTTGTCCAGCAGGGCGTGGACATGCATCTGTTCGATGTTCTGCCTTCCGGTGATGTAAAGCTGCTTGTTTACCATGCAGCCAGAACCCGTACAGATCATGGGGAGAGAGTGGAGGATATCAACCTTCTCCGTTCTTCAATAAACTTTTCTGAAAAGATTTCTTTGGGGGACAGGGAATGGCTCGTTGTTTCTACTCCATCACCCTCTTTTATATCGGATAGGCATTCCATTCATCCCTGGGCAATTCTCATCAGCGGTCTATTCTTCACCGGGCTGCTGTTTGCATTCGTCAGGGGAACACAGAAGTCAGCAGACATATCGAGGCAATTTGCCATCGAGCAGGCAGCATTCTCCAGAGAACTGGAACAAGCCCTTGAAGAACAGAAGAACACAGCAAAGAAACTTCGTGAATCCGAACAGAACTTCATCAGTCTTATAGAACAGTCTCCTGACGGTATTGTCATATCAGACAGCGAGGGAAAGCAGCTATTCTCCAATAACAGAATGTGTGAGATCACGGGATATGACAAAAAAGAGCAGGCTTCTATATCGATTGAAGAAATGATAAATCCGGAGGTTCTCGATAAGCACAGGGAATCGTATGCCAGGAAGATGCGTGGAGAGGAAGTTTCGGATCAGTTCGAAAGTGCTATCGTCCGGAAGGATGGCAAGGTGACCCCGATAGAGTTTAGAGCAACAACCACACTGTGGAAAGGAAAAACCTGCACATTGATCTTCATTACTGACATTTCCGAGCGAATCATACTTAAAGAGCGTCTTTTCCAGTCACAGAAGCTGGAAACCGTAGGATTACTCGCTGGTGGAATTGCTCATGACTTTAACAACATACTACAGACTATCTTCGGATATGTTGAACTCGTTGGTATGAACTTCTCTGAGGGTGATCCTGTTCTTAAGGATATTGCTGAGATCAGGAAAGGTGCCCGAAGAGCTGCCGCCCTCACCACGCAATTGCTTGCATTCAGCCGACAGCAGGCTCTTGCTCCCAGAAATATCGATATAAATGATTTAACAACCAAACTTATTAAAATGCTTAGAAGGATCATTGGTGAGGATATTAAGCTCGAATTTATTCCTGGTAAAGGACTCTGCACTGTTTTCGTTGATCCGGGTCAGATGGAGCAGATTCTCATGAATCTTTGTAACAACAGCCGTGATGCCATGCCTCATGGTGGCCACCTTATGTTCGAAACGGAGAGTGTGCTGATAACCAAGGATTACTCCGACACTCATCCTGAGGTAGAGCAGGGGCACTATATGCTGATTACAGTGACCGATACCGGCTGCGGGATGAACGAGGAAACTCTTTCAAAGGCTTTCGAACCCTTCTTTACGACAAAGGAAGTAGGTAAGGGCTCAGGTCTGGGTCTCGCCACAGTGTTTGGAATCGTCAAACAGCATAATGGGTTTATTAATGCCTACAGCGAGGTGGACAAGGGAACTTCAATCAAAGTATATCTGCCTCTTGTAGAAAGTCCCGCTGAAGAGGTTGTTAACAAGATCAAAGACGAAGTCCCCGGTGGAACAGAAACCATTCTGGTTGCTGAAGATGAAGAGGAAGTTCGCGTTATCGCCGCAAGGATTCTGAGAAGAGCTGGTTATACTGTTCTTGAAGCGAAGGACGGAATCGAAGCCATTAAGCTGATAAATGATAATCCAGACAGGATATCGCTGGCCCTGCTTGATGTGGTTATGCCGGAAAAGAGCGGTCAGGATGTATACGGGGTGATACAGGAGACTGCTCCGGATATCAGAACTTTATTTACAAGCGGATACAGCGCCAATACAATTCATACGCGGTTTATTCTTCATGATGGAATGATACTGTTGCGCAAACCTTATGCTCCCGATATTCTCCTTCGAGAGATTCGTACAGTTCTTGACGAATAATCCAGTTTAACAACCCCCTTGAGTACTTGACGGTTATAGATTCAATAATATATTAAGAATAGTTCCGATTACGAATAGGAAGGTTATGAAGCAACCAGCAGTTCGGCGGATGACAAAGCAGAGGGTTATTGTTCTCAATACTGTCGAGTCCCTTGGATCCCATCCGACCGCATATGAGATCTTCGAGAGAGTCCGGCAGGAACTGCCCGGAGTAAGCCTCAGCACTGTATACCGTAATCTCAACATCCTTGTCGAGGAGGGTGACATACTTACTGTCCGGGGTCTCGGGCAGGAAGTCCACTACGACCACAATTTACACGATCATTGTCATGTGCAGTGCCGTATCTGCGGTAAAGTTTCTGATATACATACTGATTTCATCGATCCCTCATGTGTTAATTCGCACGGTGAGGAAGGATATATTATCGAAGATGTGCTTATTACCTTAATAGGTGTTTGTCCCGAATGCGCTAACAGGACTGAAGAGGAGGATACAGATGCATAGAACATTTGAAAAGAAGTATTCCGGAGAATCCGACAATACACCGAAGTACTCTGTTGGAGATATGGTTACCGTTAGAAGTTCAAGACATCCTCTCCATTCGAAGCATGGAAAGATAGAGAAAGTAAACGTAAAACCAGGTAATGTATTCTATGATGTGATTTTTGATAAGGTAACCAAACACCTGCCGGAGCGAATGTTGTTATTGTCAGAAGAAAAAGTAAAGAGAACGGAGGAAAATAATGATAGTAAAGGGAACTGAGACTGAGAAGAATATTCTCAAAGCGTTTGCGGGAGAATCGCAGGCAAGGAACAGGTATACTTACTTCGCATCTCAGGCGAAAAAAGATGGATTTGTTCAGATTTCTAAAATCTTTGAGGAAACGGCAAATCAGGAGAAGGAGCACGCGAAAAGACTCTTCAAGCTGCTTGAAGGCGGTGAACTCGAGATAACCGCGGGTTTTCCAGCAGGAATTATCGGCAGTACAGCAGAAAACCTCGATGCTGCAGCCGCTGGAGAGAACTACGAGCATACTCAGATGTACCCCGAGTTTGCGACGACTGCGAGAGAAGAGGGTTTCGATGTCATAGCGTTAATATTCGAATCGATCGCTGTTGCGGAGAAACAGCATGAAAAGCGCTATCTTGATCTCCTCGACAACATTAACAACGGCAGAGTCTTTAAAAGAGATAACGTGGTCATCTGGCGATGCCGGAACTGTGGTTACCTCCACGAGGGCACTGAAGCTCCGGAATTATGTCCTGCATGCGCACATCCGCAGGCTCACTTTGAACTGCTTGGCGAGAACTGGTAGGGAAAACAGCGCCGTTCCAGGGCAGCTTCATGAAAGGAATAGAGCAATGACAAAGAGAATGCAGGTATACAAGTGCGAGAAATGCGGAAATATCGTAGAGATGCTTCACGGAGGAGCGGGCGTTCTTATCTGCTGCAATGAACCGATGAGACTTCTCGAGGAGCAGACCGCTGACGCATCCACAGAGAAACACGTTCCGGTAATAGAGAAAACGGATGAAGGCTATATCGTTAAAGTGGGAACGATTCCTCACCCGATGGAAGCTCAGCACTATATCGAGTGGATCGAACTTATAGCCGGCAGAAATGTGTACAGAAAATATCTCAAGCCCGGTTCAGCACCCGAAGCTGAATTCAAGGTTTCGGATCTTGATGATGTAACTGCCAGGGAGTACTGTTCGATTCATGGACTCTGGAAAGGCTAGAAATGCTTAACAGTAAAATTGAAAAAGCGATAAACAACCAGATAAACGCAGAGATCTACTCTTCCTACCTGTATGTATCCATGGGCATGTATTTCGAATCAGCAGATATGAGTGGTGCGGCTAAATGGATGAACGCACAGGCACAGGAAGAACTTGTTCACGCTGAAAAATTCATGAACTATGTGAATGAAAGAGGCGGAAGGGTTGTTCTGGAAGCGATAGAGAAGCCTCCAGTGGAATGGAAATCCGGTCTGGCGACTTTTGAGGCTGCTCTGGATCATGAACGCAAAGTTTCTTCACTTATTAATGAACTGGTTTCCCTGGCCAGATCAGAAAACGATTACATGACTGACAATTTCCTTCAGTGGTTTGTAAGTGAGCAGGTGGAGGAAGAAGCTTCAGCGGGTGAAGTTGTCAGGAAAATGAGACTGGCTGGAGAATCAGGCGGCGGAAGATTCATGATCGACAAAGAACTGGGGCTGAGGGTGTTCACTCCTCCAGCAGCGCTGCAGGAATAGGAGAAATACGATGGCAAGCGAGTTTAATGCATTTGAGGTTCTGACCATGGCGGAGCGGATCGAGATCAACGCGCAAAATTTCTATCAACAAGCCTCAAAAATGGTGGACAATCCGGACATCTCCGAGCTGTTCTCGAATCTGGCGGTCTGGGAGAAGGAGCATGAATCCCTCTTCAGCGACATGAAATCCGGGTTATCCGAAGATGAGAAGGCTTCCACCGCAATCGATCCCTATGACGAACTTATGCTCTACCTCGCGGAAATGGCTGATGAGCATGTGTTTGTAAAGAAGGATCTTGACCCTGCGTCTGTGATTGATGACAGATCGACTCCTGAGGACGTAATTAACCTGGCAATTGAATTTGAGAAAGAATCCATCCTGTTTTTCCTGACTTTGAAGAGGCTCATATCAAAGAGATCTGGTTCTGAAGAAATCCAGAAAGTCATCGACGAAGAAGTGGATCATATGGCTTACCTTGCTTCGAAGAAAAGGATATTGAGAAGCAGCTGAACTGTTTTTGTCTTTTGGAGATTAAGGAGGAGATTTTTTGAGCGCCTTCAAGGCTGTTAAGCTGACTGAAAAAGTATATTGGGTTGGTGCTGTTGACTGGGCCATAAGAGACTTTCACGGTTACAGCACCAGCAGGGGAACTACGTATAATGCCTTTCTGGTTCTTGCCTCCAAGGTAACTTTGATCGATACTGTTAAGAAGCCCTTCTTTGGTGAGATGATGTCCAGGATTGCGTCAATCATCGATCCGGGAGAAATCGATTACATTATCAGCAATCACTCGGAAATGGATCACACGGG
>DAOWJX010000019.1 GCA_030640155.1 Candidatus Aegiribacteria sp.
GCATATTATCTGTACTCTGCCTGCTGCAAGAATTTTCGGTGTTCTCTTCTTCATAATGCTTCTGACTCTGGCTGTTGATTCCGCTTTCAGCCTTCTGGAGGCCGCCACATCCTCGGTCAAGGATAAATGGAAAACATCGCACAGGAAGGCCAACCTTATCGTGGGTGGAGCCGCGTTCCTACTCGGGCTGCCGATGCTGACAGGCATGGGGATTCACATACTTGATATCGCTGATCACTTCATGAACAGCTACGGCCTTACTCTGGTAGTTCTTGGTGAAGTGCTGATTATCGGATGGGGTACCGGCGCGAATAAGCAGAGGAATTACATCAACGAGAACTCCAGCTTCAATATCGGTCTCTGGTGGAACATCTGTATTCGCTGGATCATACCGATGAGCATCGTCTGGATGATCTTCAGTGAGGTCCAGAAGAGATCAGTGCCCTATGGAAGCTTCGGTCTTCGCAGCCAGGAGTTCCTGTTCGGATGGCTGCTTATTATTCTGCTTCCAATAGTCGGTGACATCCTCGCCAATGCCAGGGGAAAGCAGGAACTGGAGTAGAGAGCAGGTTCACATGAAGAGATTTCTCAAAGCTGAGAGAGGGAACAGGACTTACTGGGATGAGCTTGCAGAAGTGCATGCAAAATCCTATGACTATAAAGAGCTTACCACAGGCGGCCATCTGATGGATCACATCCAGATCGTGGAAGTCGGAGAAGTCCGCAAAAAGTCATTGCTCCACCTTCAGTGCCACATAGGAACCGATACCCTCTCCTGGGCAAGGCTGGGAGCAGAAGTTACAGGAGTTGATATCTCTCCCGTTTCTCTCCAGGTCGCTGAAGGGATTGCAAGGGAGGCAGGTCTTAACGCGAGATTCATCGAATCAAGTGTTTACGATCTGCCTGATAAGCTGGACGAATCCTTCGATATCGTCTACACATCCATCGGTGTTCTCTGCTGGCTGTCGGACCTGAAGGCATGGGCGAAAATTATCAGAAGATATCTTAAACCCGGCGGGTTCTTCTACATAATGGAATCTCACCCGTTTTTATGGGTATTCGATGACGAATCAGATGGTCTGTCGGTCCGTTATCAATACTTTCACAGAGAAGCTCCTCACGAGTGGTCGGGTGATTATCCGGATTATTCCGATCCTGATTACATGGTGAAGTCCCCAACGTGGGAATGGCAGTGGACAATGAGTGATATTCTGAATGTCCTTATCGAGAACGGCTTGAAAATCGATTTTCTCCATGAACACGCTGTCATTCCCTGGAAGGCTCTGCCAAGCATGATAAGGTGTGATGACGGTTTCTGGAGGCTACCTGACGGGATGGACAACCTGCCTTTGATGTTCAGTCTTCGGGCTCATCCCGAAAGGGGTTAGTTCACGCGAAGGGGCTCCTGAAGTTCTCTATTATTCCGGCGATTGTTCTATGCTCGGCCAGAACGCGGTATTCGAGAAGTTTAAGAACCGTCCTGAAGTGCTTCCACTCTTTCCCGAAGTTGTCACTTGCCTCAATCAGCTCCTGCATTTCCTTGATGCTTATTTTCAGGAATTCGGAAGCGGTAGTGCTGTCTATATCTTCTTCCAGAGCGCTGATAATCGCATTGAATTCCCCTTTATCCAGCCAGATTCCTCCACATTCCCTGCAGTAGTCCAGTTCAACTTCTGTATCAGTATAGCCGATTAAAGCCATCTTCCCACCGCATGAAGGACATTCAGAAGAGTCCTTCCTGACGCGGAAACCATCGGTTTCCTTCCAGAGATTGAATTCCATCCATGCAAGATCGGGATCAGCTATGTTCCTTGCCTGTCTCAATTCATCTCTGTCGAACCAGCTACCACCGCAATCGGGGCAGGTTTCAATTCTCACACCGGCAAATTCTGTTGCTTCCAGTTCCGTATTGCATCTAGGGCATATCATTAATCTTCCTCCTCTTCGCGCCAGTCCACAGAAATCAAACCTAAACTGATGGCATTATCGACAACAACCTGTGCCTGTTTTGCTACAGGAGGATCAATCATTTTCGAACCGAGAACTATTGCTCCAAGACCTTCACTTTCCGCTTTCTCCATGGCAACTACAACCTTTTTTGCCCTGCTTACCACACCGGGCTCAGGAAGGAACCCTTCATTGATTATCGGAACCTGGAGTGGATGAATGCACCCTTTGCCGATAAAACCAAGTGTCTTTGCTCTTCTGATCGATTCACGAAGCCCTTCTTCATTTCTTACATCGGCATAAACGGTGTCTATCGGCTGAAGTCCGGCAGCTCTTGCGGCAAGGACTATCAAACTCCGTGCCGTGAAGCTCTCTGTTCCCTCAGCAGTCGGTGTAACACCCATCTCCGCTGAAAGATCCTGCAATCCAAGCGTCAGCGCTACTGACTCCTCCGGAACCGACATGGCAATTGAAAGAGCGTTGAATATTCCAAGGGGGCTCTCTATTATGGGCATCAGCCAGACAGGCGCTTCCCTGCCGTATATCTCAGTGAGTTTCTCAATCATATCCCTTACGGAAGAAACTTCGTCCGCCATTTCAACCTTGGGCAACAGTATGTGCTGAACAGGCTGCGGTACGATCCAGTCAAGATCGTCAATCAGCAATTCGCCCTGATTGATTCGCACCATTACTTCCATCCCGCCGAAATCAAGATTCTGCAGCGAGTAAGCCACAAGTATACGGGCTTCGAATTTCCTGTCGGGAGACACACTGTCCTCAAGATCTAGAATTACGGCATCCGCTCCGGATGATAGAGATTTCTCCATGAATCTTGGACGGTTTCCAGGTACATAAAGCCTTGATCTTCTGGGTCTGTATCGCTCTGATGGTGTGATATTCACAACAGGAGGTAAAGCCGGAAAATCATCTCCGAGTACTTTCCTGGAGGCGGCTTCGAATCTTGCGGCTGCAACGAACGGGGCAGCGCCACAATCCTCTATATCAACACAGCCTGTTTCAATTCCCATCCGCTCCGCTGTTTTTCGGACTGCTTCCTCAATAAGATCGGGGGAAGAGCTGCCGCTCATGGTAATAGAAAGTTTTGTATCGGCGTATTGGTACGTAATTTCACAGTCTGATTTGACTTTAGGAC
>DAOWJX010000064.1 GCA_030640155.1 Candidatus Aegiribacteria sp.
GAGTTGTTGCCATGAAGGTCAATTCCCCCATATAATTCCAAAGCTGGCTCCTTTCTTAAGGGTATTAGTGTTGTATCGGTCAATACGTAGTCTAATAATCTTGGGGGGAGTCAGCTATATGTTATCGGACGTCACTTGCGGTACTTGCACATCTTTGCAAGTACCGCAAGTGACGTCCGACCCCATATAACTCGAGAGGGCGGAGGATATCCTCCGCCCTTCAAAATCTCAAATACAGATTCTACAATATATCTATATTATGCCTTCTGCAATAACCCATTTTCCGTTCTCCATGAACAGTTCGACTTCTTGTTCATCGACCTGACCCATGAAGTTTATCTCCAGAATTACCACAGCTTCTTCACCATCTATTTCTGAACCAATGATCTTGAACTCGATAGCTGACATGAAGCTTAGCATTTCTTCAGCCATCTCTTTTTCCTCATCTGTCATCTCCCCACGTTCACTTTCAGGCATATATTGCATCATTCCATCAATATCACCTGACTTCATGGCATCGAGATAACCTTTTATGGCATCCTCAGGACTACCAGCACCTCCGCCGCCACAAGCCACAATGACAAGTCCGGCAATACTAAGAACAGCAAGAAGTTTACGCATTTTAACCTCCGGTTGGGATTCTCAGGATTTGCAGACTTCAGGAATGATGAAATCCTGCAATCCCTGATGAACAAATTTAGGACTGAAGTATACTACATATAGATTCTCTCCAAAGTCAACAGGCTGAAATGAGTGTGCGTGTCCTGATAGAAATATCAGAAGACCCTCGCCAGAATCGAAGATCCGGTTACTTTCCAGGAGGATTCTTCCCAGATCATCTGCATATTCAGAGAATATCCTGAAGACCATTCGAAGACAACAGCAGCATTACGGCCATTCAAGGACGCTTCTTCCGATACAACATTACCAAGTGGGGGAAGATTGGTATTCTCAAGAACTGTGGAAACAAAATCCGAAGAAGTCATCAACTGCAGATCATACACAGTGATCGATAAACCCGTATTCAGGAGAAATTCTTCAATCAGTCCGGGGTCGGTTTCAGCCAGTTCCTTAATCTGCTCAATCCTGGTTTCAATCTGCTTGCAGAGACTCTCTGACATCAGATCGAGAAACAATTGCCCGTTTCGACTCTCCACAGCGTAAACCAGATCCCATGCGGTATCAACAGGCGTTGCCGGAACGACTGAAGACAGAGACAGAACAACAGCAACAGTCAGGAAATTCCGCAGGAGATCCATGTTCTGCCTTCCCTGATGACCGATATGCAGAACCTGCCATCCTCAGTAATATCAAATCTGTGTCTTCCAGGAGAGTAAGCTCCTTTTCTAATGATCTTGCCAGATCTGTTTATCACTATCTCTCCCTTTCCCGGAAGATCAATCACTATTTCACCATCAGTTTTCGAAGCTCTGAATCCAGTCGCATCTCCATACAAATGGTTACTGATAAAGCATTTTCCATTTCCAAGCGCGGTGATTAGTTGAATCTCAGCTTCATTGCTCGAATCTGACAATTCCCTATCAAGAAGTATATGCGTTCTGAGCCTTCCGAACAGCATTCCGTATGGAAAGACATTCACTGCCAGTGGTCCAAAACCATACCTGAACGAATGCGCGTCAGGGCCTCCGATCGCACAACCTCCAGTAGCTTCCCAGAACTCTACCGCAGCTGGATCCGGATGTTCCACATACCTGTCCGGAAACAGAAGCTTCCGCGGGGCGTTGAAAACACTTATTCCAGCCTTCCATCCGGACATGTAATTCCAGATTTCAACTCCCGATAATCCAGACACATTATCAAGTGTCCATGGATAACTTCGAGTTCCACGCAGCTTTCCCGCAGTTTCTGTAGGATGAGCTGCAATGCAGATCCCACCGCTTCTGTTCACGAAATTGATCTGTTCCTCGGTATCATGGGAATCAGGGAGTCTATCAACACCATATACAAGCAGGTGATTGTTCTCGAACTGATCTTCAAGTTCAGCTCCCGCCAGCACATAGAGACCATCGTGCCAGCCACCAAAACCCTCATCCCTGGCTTGAAGAGTGTTATGATCGTTAATGCCGAGTACATCCACACCGGATGATAAGGCTTCCTCGATCACTTCTGCTGCGGAAGCAGTTCCATCAGATGCATCTGTATGAACATGTAGAATCGCGTTCTTCTCTATCAGGCTGGACATAGCAAATCTATCGAATATTCAATCGGGATAAGAATCAGTTTACCTGAGGACAGCTGTTTTCTCATACCTGATCCTCCTGCGGAGTTTCATCATCTCGAATACACACAGGAATATCAGTGCTGCACCAAGAACAAATAACCAGTCGATTATCCCGGGACCGCTGAAGTACAGAAACTCACTTATCAGCGGCACATATACCGCCATAAGTATAAGACCGATAGATCCCACAATTGACCACAGCAGAATTCTGTTATTGAAAAAATTCCTGTTAAAGACGGAGGTAAGGTTATATCTCCGGGAAAATACATTGACGAACTGACAGAAAGCGATTGTCAGATACGCGATTGTTGTCGCCCTGAGATATTCCGCCGGAAATACAGCCATATGCGAGGGAAAAACTTCCCCGGTCCGGAACATACTGAGAGCGTAATTGCCGAAAGCGAGCCCGCCAATCAGGACTCCTAGGAACAACACTTCCATGGATGACTGCCTGTTCATTATGTGATCGCACTGTTTTCTGGGGGAAATCCGCATGATACCCTTTACTGAGGGATCAAATGTAAGACACGTAAGGGGCATTACTTCCGCGAGGAGGTCGATTGCAAGGATCTGCAGTGCAAGGATTGGTATTGCCCAGTTGCCCATGGCAACTGCGGTGAGCCCGAGTATTACGATGGCGAGTTCGGCTGCATTCGTGGTCATCGAAGCAAGGACGGTTTTCTTGAGATTACTGTAGATGGTCCTTCCTTCCCTGATAGCCTCCACCAGGGTCGGAAAGCTGTCATCAAGGAGTATCAGTTCAGCAGCTTCCTTGGCAACATCGGTTCCTGTAATTCCCATGGCGACACCTATATCCGCCCGCTTGAGTGCGGGAGCGTCGTTGACGCCGTCGCCTGTTACAGCCACCACCTCATCCTGATCCTCAAGAATATTGACGATTCTGAGTTTGTGCGCAGGACTCACCCTTGAAAATATCACCGAATCATCCGTCATGAGAATCCGTGTAAGCTCTTCATCGTCAATTAAGCTCATACCTATATCAGCTAGTGTACGTTGTAGACCTTCTGCTATAGTAGCATAAAGACCTGCATGAGTTTCTTCTAAACGAGAAGCAATCATACGTATCTCTTGAGCTGTTACACGTTCAGCATCACGCTGTACTGCTTGAGGAAGTAAAAATACTCTTGATAGAGTTCTTACAATCTCTGCATACATAATTTGTGTAATTTGTAAATGAGTTCCTACATCTGCTGTGATAGCTTTAATGTCGTCTGGTTTAACACCAAATGGTTCTCCTTGCTCTCTGTTAGCCCATTCTTCTGGTCTTACATTAGCATTAGGATGAACCGCCCAGTTTACTAGACTTCCTGCTACTGCTGTGTCTGTTGCTGTATCAGCATAGACATTAGCTTTATGAATCAGGGATAAATACTGTGTTACTATCCCTGTACCGTAGTGAGAACCTCTGACTGTAGTTAGACTAGAAACCTGAAACTTTCGTCCTGAACTTGTTACAAAGTTCTCAGGCATATCTAACTGAACATCATCTATAGAATATGTCAAAGAATACTTATCATCATTATTAAGATACTCATGTGTGTACATACATACTTCATCTGAGTCGTGTCTAAATTGTCTACCTTTTTCTCTTAACTGCATTTTAGCAGATTCAGATAGAAATCTATACTCTGTTTTCTCTTTAACAATAACATCACTTACAACACCATTCCTAGTACGTTTAATTACTACGTCATTGTTGTCATAAACTTGTATCTTTTCTTTTTTAACTTTAGGTACACTATAAATAGTATCACCTAGAGCTAACATCTTCTGCATCATTGGAGTCTTTTGAGAATGTAATCCTCTTTTATATAGACCCAACATAGAGGCTTCTTCTACCTTACGGTAAATCGTGTCACGCTGACTATCAGATAAACCACCTAATAATTCAGCATTCTTTTTAGCTGTAACTGTAAAGAACGTACCCTGTGCAGGGAACGCTATCTTTAATATTTGACTACCTAAGTTACTTAGACATTCTGCACCAATACTATCACCAATAATTAAGTCTTCTGGCTCAATACCACGTTCTCTATCTTCATCAGACATATAAACATGTGGTAATGTGTACTGTGCACTCAATTCCCATATTTCTTCATGTCTGCTACGTTTAGCTTTGAGCTTATCAAATAATTGTTTTGATGTCATTTCTTGGTTATACATTTAGTCCAATCCCTTCACTATCATCTTCACCTACAATTGAGGTACGAGATGGTTGACTTACACCAGTAGTTGTCTTACCACCTGCAAATCTTCGTTTAGCATCAACTCCAACTACTACATTATCTGTAGCTTTACGTCTAGTTGGTGCAGGTCTTGCAGGGGTTTTAGCTTCTGGTACTGGTGGTGGTGGGTCAAACCCAAACCAGTCGTCCAATAAATCTGTCATGGTAGCTCCTATTCTATTATTTTTCTGTACACTTGGAATGTCTTAAATCCCTTACGCTCTAGGAGCTTTGTGTATCCTTGCATGTTTTCTCTCATAGCGTTACCAACTTGTATAGTTTTAACACCTGATTCTCTACATATATCTTCTACATAATTACTCATCA
>DAOWJX010000207.1 GCA_030640155.1 Candidatus Aegiribacteria sp.
AGGCGACATGTTTCAGCAAGTTCAGTATCACCTGTTTCAGCAGCGATATCAGCCATTCCGCTGTAGAGTTACATTGCCCTCACCGCATGTCCGACAGCCTCTGTCTGTTCCCGGACGGGCAGATGAGCCTGCCAGTATTCGTAATTCTCCGCCGGGTCTTCCTCACGGAACGCTGATTCCAGATCGTAGTAATGCGGTCTTGTGCCCCGCTGGTTCAGGAAGAATGCAGCAAGTTCAAGGTAGCGATTCTCGCCAGTTGCCCTGAACAGCTTAACAAGTGCCAGTTCAAGCTCCTCATGCCCCGGGTATCCACGCTTCTGTCCTGCTCCATTACCGAAGACGGAATCGATGCAGTCCGCATATCTTATAATGATATTGATGAATTTATCATCTCCGGTAGTAACGAAGTGGGTCACGGCCGCTTCGATGAGATGACCCGCGCAGTACAGCTCATGTCTGTCCCGGAGATTTGTCCATCTGTTTGCCGGCTCTACCGCTGTGAAATAGCTGTTAAGGTAGCCGTCCGGTTGCTGGGCTTTTTCCATTAAATCGATAACGCTGTTAAGATTCTCTTTCAGCTTGTTGTCCTTATGGAAGTAGAGACTGCATGCAGAGGCTTCCATCCATTTTGCTACATCCGAGTCCCAGAATATGTGCGGCCTGCATGGATCCCCATCTTTCCAGTCAAGCTTCCATGCGTCCAAGCGACCTGTATTTCTGCACTGCTCGTATCCGAGCGGGACAGTTACCGTTCTATTCGTCTCTATTCTCGGCGACCAGAACAGGTCATCGACTGATACTCTGTGGAACGGGACCGGGATTATCCGTTCTGCCTTCATATCCAATCTCTCCTCAATCATTTTCAAAATTCCGAAGTTCTACAATATATAAAGAGTAGTCTATGTGCTAGAATCATAATGCTCTTGACATGTGGTATGGATGCAAGTCTAATATTGAATAAAAGAGCTTTTATCTGGGCCAGGGGTTTTGTCTATCAGGATTAGTTTGCAGGTGCAACTCTGTTGCAGCAAGAATATATCCTGCAGCTGTCCGCAGATCTGTCAGGAATCGGGAATGATTGAAGTCAGAAAAGAGTATATAGATGATCTTACCGGTCTTTACAATCGTCGTTTTCTAAGAGTTAAGTCCGGCAAGTACTTTCGGATAATCGACAAAGAAACTTCCCCCACATCGATTCTTCTGATTGATCTCGATCATTTCAAGAATGTTAACGATACTTACGGCCATTCGAAGGGTGACACTGTTCTAAAGGAGTTCTCCTCGTTTCTTGAGGGTCTTCTCAGGAGTAACGATTCGGTATTCAGATACGGAGGAGACGAGTTCGTATGCGTTCTTCCCGGGACGGGTTACGAACAGGCGGAAAGGATTTCCCACCGGTTCATCGAAAAATGCCGTGAGACGGAGTTTTCCAGGATACGCCTTACGATGAGCATAGGGATAGCGTCCTGTCCTGATGATGGAAAGGAGTGGATCGGGCTTTTCGATACCGCTGATCAGCGTCTTTACAGCGCAAAGAGACACGGTCGAGACAGGATAGGTATTCCCGAGAGCAGCGTACGCAGTCTGATAATTCCCACGAAGGAGATTGTCGGGCGTAATGATGAGCTTTCCGAAGTAATGCGTTATCCAGGATCCTCTTCGGATATTCAGGGAGGGACATTCTGCATAAGCGGCGAGATCGGTGTGGGCAAATCCAGGTTTGTCAGAGAGATCATTGATTCAGAGCGATTCAAGTCCTTCCGGTTTCTCGGCAGCATGCTTTCCGCCACCACTCATTCCATTCCCTACTTCCCGTTTCGGGAACTTATCCGTTCGATAATCCGGATGAGCGATGGGCTGGATCTCGAAGACATCCCGCAGACTTACAGGATAGAGCTTACGAAGATCGTTCCCGAGTTGTCGGACTATCTTGCTGAGAGCGCCGGTGAAGTTCTCATGGTCGATAAGTTCCGGCTGTTCGAGGGAGTGAGAAGGCTTTTTGAGAAGCAGGTTTCCGGAGGCCCTCTCATCATATCTCTTGATAACATCCACTGGGCGGACGAAGGTTCGCTTGAACTTCTCCATTACATCATCAGAGCGTTCCGTAGCAGCCCCATACTGTTCCTTCTCGTCTACCGTGTTGAAGAGGCGGGCGAGGAGTGTTTTCAGAGGATACTCAACAACATGTCCCGCGAAGGTCTGTTCAGCCGGATCACACTTGACCCTCTTGATGAGCCTGATGTATCCAGGATGCTCTCCATGATAATTGACAGGATTCCGTCTCCTCACCTCACCGGTTACATTTACAGGAAAACCGGAGGTAATCCGTTCTTTATCGAGGAACTCATGAAATCACTTCATGAAAGCGGAGCTTTTTACTGGAATACTGATGACTGGGAGTTCCGTGAAGAGATGGCTGACACAATTCCTCATTCAATCGAAGACGTGATTGACAGGAAGCTTGGCCTGATGTCCTCTGAGGCGAGGAGCCTCATGGAGCATGCCGCTGTAATAGGCCGGGAATTCGATTTCGGTTTTCTGCTGGAAATGACCGACTGGAATGAGGGACAGCTCTTTGACATGATGGATGAAGCAAAAGAGATGGGGCTTCTCAAGGAGTACGGTGGAGAACGGTTTTTCTTTCCCGAGGATGTCATAAGGGAAGTTGTTTACAACAGGATGAACAGGGCTAAGCGCGGGCGGCTTCACCTGGTTATTGCCGGGAAAATACTGGATTCCCACAGGGAAAAAGTGGAGCAGGTTGTGGAGGAACTGTCCCTGCATTTCTACCTTGGAGGAGACACGGACAGAGCAATAGAATACAGCATTTCAGCCGGTGATAAGTCAAGAGAATCATACGCGTACAGGGAAGCTGTAGAGTATTATGACAGAGCTATTGAATGCTTTGATAATAATGAGACAGACTGGAACAGGGAAAAGATCGAATGTCTTATGAACAGGGCGGTGGCATTGAGTGTGCTCGGTGAGAACGAACAGGCGATTCTTGAGCTTGAAGAGGTGATAAGACATTCGAGTGAACTACAAGACAAAGAACTTGAAATCGATGGTCTTCTGAAGATCTGCAAACCGTATCTCGACACCGCCAGATATGACAGAGTCCTGGAGATAGCTGAAGAAGCTGAAACACTCTCAAAAGAGATAGATAACATGGAGAAGGTGGCGGATTCCCTTGACAATTCCGGTCTTGCCTGTTGGTACCTGAGCAGGTATCACGATGCCGAGAAATATTATGAACAGTCAA
Organism: Candidatus Aegiribacteria sp.; assembly: GCA_030640155.1. Taxonomy (GTDB): domain Bacteria; phylum Fermentibacterota; class Fermentibacteria; order Fermentibacterales; family JCC-6; genus Aegiribacteria. Next base: position 3,263 of record DAOWJX010000207.1, read on the forward strand.
TGAGAATTCACGAAGAAAGTGGTGGAGAAACAGTAAGCCCCTCAACACTTAACAACATTGGCGCTGTCTACTGGAATCTTGGCGAGTATCACAGGGCCATGGATTTTTTCAAGCGCTCACTGGAAATAACGGAACGAATAGGTGACTTGAAAACAAATGCGGCATGCCTCAACAATTGCGGTCTTATACACTGGGGATTCTGTGAGTATAAAAAAGCACTGGAGTACTTTATGCGCTCACTTGAGATAGCTGAAAGAATCGGCAGCCGGAAATCAGAGGCCGCCAATCTCAACAACATAGGTAAGGCGTATGTATTTTTCTGTGAATACGGTGAATCACTTGAGTATCTTATTCGCTCGCTTGCGATTACAAGGGAAATAGGTGACCGTGGAACCGAATCCGCGATTCTCGCCAATATGGGCAATATCAACAGATTTCTTGGTGAATATGATAAATCTCTCAAATTATTCAGTGATTCACTGGATATCAGAGAAATGACCGGAGACCGCAGAGGAGTAATGGAGTGTATGATGAGCGAAGGTGATACTCTGGTTATGTTGAATAATCTGGAATCTGCAAGGGAATGCTACATGAATGCTTCCGAGATTGCCATTGAGATTGGCTCCATAGATCATAAAAAGGGAATAGATTTCAGTATTCTGTCACTCGATTTAAGTGAGGATAAGCTTGCAGGAATAGAAAAAGGAATAAATGAGCTTCTCTCATCCATCGAGGATCCAGTTGGTGTAAACCTCAAAGCCGCTCTATATCGACTGTCCGGGAGACTTTATTCAAAAAGACGTGAATGGAGCAGAGCAACTGAATCATTTGAGAAAGCGTTGGTGATTTTCAAAGATCTTGATGATAGCTACGAGCTGGCAATTACGCATTATAATAAAGGACAGATGCTCCGGGAATCAGGTGATAAAGCGGGTTCGAAGAAGAGTATTTCGAAAGCAGGGAAAATCTTCACCAGGATTGGCGCAAAGGGATGGCTAAATCAAATTAATATTTGGGAACAGATGTAAACAGAATGATATAGCGAGGTAATCATTTTGAGCAAATCAGAGGTTCTCAGCAGGAGCGAAATCGAGAAATTGCGTAAGAGAATTTCGGAACTTGAAAAATCTGAATCCGAGTTGGAGAAGTCCAGGGAAACATTTGAGCTTGCTCTTGCGGATTCACGTCGGCGACAGACCGAGATAAAAGCACTGCTTGAATGCAACAAGTCCATACTTCGCCATCAGAGCTTTGAAGAGACTCTGCGATCTATATTTGCTTCCTGCAGGAATCTCATCGGCGCGGAAATCGGCTATATCTCCTTCCTGTCTGAAGAACAGACTGAAGAGCAGGAAGTGTACCTGGATGCAGGGCAGGGACTGGTGGCTCCCTCCAGTCCCAGCAGGATTTCCAGAAAAAGGCTTCAGTGGATTCCGATCGAATCAGGTGAATCGCTTGTTGTAAACGATTTTGCGAATTCTGAATGGGCCCGTCTGATTCATCTCAATATAATTGAGATTGATGGAGATGTCATGACTATCAGAGGATGGGACCTCGGGGCAATTATGAACTCCATATATGTCGCTGTGATTGTGACCGGTGTTTCAGTTGTCATTGGGACATTTTTTGCTTTCATCGTGGCCAGGTATGATTTCCACGGAAAG
>DAOWJX010000308.1 GCA_030640155.1 Candidatus Aegiribacteria sp.
ATTTTACTTAATTTATAAAAAATACTTGACAAATTAAACTATATATCGTATTAGTATAAAAACTTTTCTTATTTTTTGATTAAATTTTGTTGGAGGGAAAAGATAGTGCCCCAGAATACAGTAAGGGAAATAAGAGAAGAATCGGGATGTTCCGTGATTCAAATCAGACTGGATTCATGACAGGATCAGAATACCTGCTACATCACAGCTCAGGGGAAGCTGTTGAACCCCATGAAATTTGACACTCTCCAGGCATCATCCTCCCGGACAAGCTTTACCTCAAAAGGAAGCTCCAGCCCGGTAGAACTGACAAATATAAGGGGAATATCAAGGTCATTACCATTTAAGGTATATTCTCCTATCTGCATCTCGTACATTGAGTAACGAGCAACCATTATTGGGAGAGAGATAGTGAATTCAAGATATTCCAGAGCTGACCAATCTTCTATCTCACTGGCTGTCGCGGTGTATCCAGCGGCAACAAGACGGTTCATAGTTAATTCTTCGTCTCGATCAAGACTCTCCTTCAATACATCCAACATGAAATCTATGTCATCGAGTGCTTCACTTGAGACAAGATATACGACAGATTCACCATCCCCCGATTTAAGAGCTTCAAAAAACGCCTCAAGAACCGCGGTAGGGTTGTCAGGAATTAAATCTGAAGTGTCTTCGTAGTATGAGTACTCATTAACCGATTCAGAAGATTCATCCACATCCACCTGTAATACTTCCTCTTCTGTCGTAGATGTGTCAATAGTATCTGGGGGTGTTTCCTCTTCTGGTACAAACCCGTCAACAGGATCTGTTGGTATTTCCTCATCGGTAGTAAACCCGTCAACAGGGTCTGACGGTATTTCCTCATCGGTAGTAAATCCGTCAACAGGGTCCGGAGGTATTTCCTCTTCGGTTTGTGCGAAAGTAACAGAGGTCACTAATGCGGACATCAATAATATTACTGCTGGATATCTCAAAAGCCCCTCCCCTACGTGCTATCACGCGCATAACACATGAAACACATAACACTATTTATAATAAAAGCAAGGGGAACAGAATACCCAGTAAAACACCTTGAGTGTTTCTCAATGATTTTCTAAACCACCTATGCCAGGAGCCTGTTGTTCCTTGCGAATTCACAGCATTTCTGATAAAATGGATGGGCTAATGCGCTCCCCATATTTTCAGTGTTTCAAGTACAATTCTGAAGGATGCTTCAAGTCCCTCCTCAGCAATCCACTCCTTCCTGGAGTGAAAGAATTCTCCTCCTGTAGGCAGATTAACTGTAGGAACTCCCATGAATGATAATCTCGACCCGTCAGTGCCGCCTCTTATTGAACCTTCTTCCCCTTCAAGGACAGCTCTTTGCATTCCCTTCAGGGCGTAATCAACCGCTCTTCTATCCTTCAGAAGAATCTCTCCGGGATTCTGGTACTGCTCTGTAAGTTCGAGCGAAATTTCCGCACGCGGATATTTAACCCTTATCCATTTCTCAATGCTGCGCATTCTTTTAATTCTTGTTTCCATTCCCTCCCGAGTGAAATCACGAAGGATCATCTTCAATTCGCCCTCGGCAGTTACAGAGGTGATGGAAAGCGGGTAGTCATAGCCCTCCATACCTGAGCTGTTCTCAGGCATTTCTTCTGAACTGATCATTGCAACAATATCCGCCAGAATCCGGACAGAGTTGACAAGAATATCCTTTGCACTTCCAGGATGAACTTCATTCCCTTTTACTTTCCAGTTAGCGGACCACGCATTGAAGGTTTGTGTATCCACCTTTCCAATAGCGCTCCCATCAACGGTATATGCAAAATCAGCCCCGAATGTCGATATATTGAAATTGTCCATGCCCCTGCCGACTTCTTCATCTGTTGTAAACGCAACCTTCAGTGGGGGTCTTGGAATATCAGGATCTGCGATCAGATGTCTGCATATCTCCATAATGATCGCAATACCGGCTTTGTCATCAGCTCCAAGCAAGGTTGTACCATCAGAAGTAATTATTGTACCCCCAACATACCTGATCATATCCACGGTCTCTTCCGGCTCTATGACAATATTTGATTGAAGAGTAATGGCCTTTCCGTCCCAGTCACTGTGAAGAACGGGAGATACATTTTTACCTGAGACATCTGGAGAAGTGTCTACGTGAGCAATCAGACCAATGATAGTATTACCACTTCCCTTTCCGGGAAGAGCTGCATAAAGAGTTCCCTTATCATCCAGTTCGATATGCTCCATACCTATTTCCTGTAATTCACTCTCTAGTATTCTGAGGAAATCAACCTGGCACGAGGAAGACGGTGAGGCAGTGGAGGCTGGATCGGATGCACTATTGATTCTAACGTAACTCAGAAATCTTTCTGTTAACTGTTCAGACATATTTCTCCTTTTCATTAACGGTTTCGATTTGGTATATATACCGAAGATTCGGATTGAGTACAGACTGAACGTGACCTGTGAGATATAGATATTCAATAAAAAGAAAGTAGGTGGTTCAGTGGTATCCTTCAAGAACAGAAGCGTTATATCCATAAGAGATATGTCGCTGGATGATCTCAAAAAGATCGTTGATACAACCCGTTTTGTGAAGGAATCCAATCCCCCCGACTTCATGAGGGATAAAACTGTAGCAACACTATTTTTTGAACCTTCCACAAGAACCAGGCTCTCTTTCGAGTCGGCTGTTCTCAAAAGCGGCGGATCTGTTTTCGGCATAGCCAATCCTGGTTCATCTTCACAGAGCAAAGGTGAATCCTTTGCAGATTCGATCAGGACTGTCGCCGGATATTGCGATGTAATGGTTATAAGGCATCCGGTAGAGGGAGCGGCAAGAATGGCTTCCGAGCTATCAGATACGCCTGTAATAAATGCGGGTGATGGAGCCAATCAACATCCTACCCAGACCTTCCTGGATCTATTCACTATTAAGGAAATTCTGGGTACGCTTGATGGACTGAAGATTGGAATAGTGGGCGATCTTAAATACGGCAGAACAGTACATTCACTTACACACGCACTTACGCTCTTTGGTGCGGAATTAACCTTCATCTCACCGCCTGCTCTGGCGATGCCGGAGCATATGCTCAAAGAACTTGATGACAGGAAGATTCATTACAGGAACATGGAAGACCTGGAAGATGCCGGAAAACATAATCTGGATATCCTTTATGTGACCAGGATCCAGAAAGAGCGTTTCGGTGACCCGCAGGAATACGAAAAAGTCGCAGGCAGCTACAGAATCACCGGAGAAACTATCGAAATCCTTGGAAAAGATATCAGAATAATGCACCCGCTCCCACGCGTTGATGAGATTGCGGAGGAAATTGATAGCCTTCCGAACGCATTGTACTTCACTCAGGCTCACAACGGAATACCCACACGACAGGCGCTGATTGGCCTGGTGACAGGAGGTCTGGACTGATGGACAGAGCATACAAGGTTTATTCAATTCAGAATGGAACTGTCATTGATCATATTCCTACTCCCCTTGCTCTCAAGGTCATCCGCATACTAGGACTCGGAAATGAAGGAATAATGACGATTGGCATCGGTTTCCGATCCAAGAAGTACCCTGCTGGTAAAGATATTGTCAAAGTCGAGAACCGGGTATTATCTCATGATGAAACGGATATGATCGCTCTGATAGCACCCGATGCTACAATCAATATTATCAAAGACGGCAGAGTGTTTGAAAAACGTCAGATCTCTCTACCTTCTGAGGTCAGGGGTATTCTTGCCTGCCCAAATCCCAATTGTGCGACCAACAAGCTGGGAGCAGAAAAACACTTCTTTCTTGAAGACAGAATATCTGTTACATACAGATGCAAATACTGTGAACGTGCAACTGTGATCGAAGCCGATCTGCTAAGCTCAAATTAGTACCCGAAACCATCCCAAACGCTCGAAGCGAAGCGTTGCAGATGGTTGTGGATACAAGGCTTGCGAGTGCAGACTTCTCGACTCGGGGACGGATGCTTGAGCATAACGCAGTAGACGCAGCGATATGCATCGCTGCAGCAGAGTGTTTGTGATGGATTCGGGTTAGTAGAAATGCAGCCAGATGGAATCAGATCATTCCAGGTGACTTAATTCTTAGATATCTGTCCCGTTCGCTGAAAACGCATCCGCAGTAAGGCTGCCGGTACATGCCGTTTTCTCTGGAAATCCTTACTGAATCCTTGTATAGATCTCTGAAATCTCTATATATGAATTCCACTCCAACCTTGAACGCTGCATTTTCTCCAGCTCTTATTATCTGCTCCTGGTTCTGATAAGGGCTTACAGACAACGTTGTTGAGAACGCAGGCATTCCCATTTCGTATGCCCTATCTGCTGTCACTGAAAGCCTGTCTTCAAAGCAGGCATAACATCTGTTCTCTGCCTCAAGAAGCATTCTTATGTTCTCTTCCAGGGGATATGCTTCAACTGTCTCAAGAGGAATTCCCTCTGAACCGGAGTATGCAGTCAGAGAGTCCAGTCTTCTCTGTCTTTCCTGGAAGGGATGAATATTCGGATTGTAAAAGAAGGCTGTAATTCCGAACCCCTCCAGGGAGAGTGCCTTCTGAACAACAGTCATGCACGGAGCGCAACATACATGCAGCAGCAGTGGAACGGGGGTGATCACAATGGTAATTCTTCCTGACCCCTGTGATCAAGCCCAAGGTGCCTGCATGCTTTGGGAGTAGACATTCTTCCCCTGCTTGTTCTGTTTAAAAACCCGGCTGAAAGAAGAAATGGCTCGACTACATCGATGAGAGTATCCTGTTCCTCATTCAGGGTTGCAGCAAGAGCGGCAACACCAACAGGGCCGCCTGTATACTGATTTATAATTATCTGAAGGTATTTCCTGTCCAGACTGTCCAATCCAGCTTCATCGATACCATGAATATCCATTGCCTCAACTGCGACATCCTCTGTAATGGAATCCTTTTCTTCAACCTGTGCAAAATCGCGAACCCTCTTGAGAAGTCTATTGGATATCCTGGGTGTTCCCCGCGACCTAAGAGCAATTGTCTCCGCTCCTTCATCCGTGATATCAATGTTGAGAATCTTTGATGATCTACGGACAACCTCAGTAAGTTCGCACGCAGTGTAGAATTGCATGTGGAGTGACAGGCCGAATCTGTCTCTCATTGGTCCGGTGATGAGTCCAGCCCTCGTAGTGGCACCGACGATCGTGAATTCGGCGAGATCAAGCCTTACAGTTCGGGCATGAGGACCTGGATCAAGTATAATGTCTATTTCGAAATCCTCCATAGCGGGATACAGGTACTCTTCGACAATTCTTGGTAATCTGTGCATTTCATCGATGAAGAAGATATCGCCCTGCTGGAGATTGGTGAGTATTCCTACAAGATCAGCAGCTCTTTCAAGAGCTGGGCCGGACGCAGAAACAAAACCTGCATTCATCTCGGTTGCTACTATATGAGCGAGAGTTGTCTTTCCAAGCCCGGGAGGACCGTGAAACAGAATATGATCAAGAGGTTCACCTCTTCCTAGAGCAGCCTGAATAGCTATGGATAGTTTTTTAACTACAGCTTCCTGACCGATGTACTCGTGTAGATTTTTCGGTCGAAGAGAAGTAAGCGTGCTTTCATCTATGCTCTCTGATCCGCCTGAAATAATGGACTCTCTGCTCACTTTCTGCTCCTGATCTTCATGGCACATTTGATAATATCCGATGTTTCCGCATCTTCTCCAATTTCCTTTATGGTCTTAAGAAGCAGGTTTTCAGCTTCAGAAGGCGGAATACCAAGCTGTCGAAGCACAGCCCGGGCTTCGCCCAGAGCCACCGTATCCGACCTTACAGCTGAGAGAGAACCATAGACTTTCTCCATCTGATCCTGAAGTCTGGCTACAATCTGCCTTGCCCTCTTGTTTCCTATTCCAGGAAGTGCGGTCAGATAAGCATAATCCTCGGAAGCAATTGCGCCACCTATCTCGAAAGGGGGTCTCGCAAGTGCTTTTACGGCAGCTTTTACGCCTACTCCGGATACGGAGATGAACTGCTCGAAGAATTCTCTGTCTCTGATCTCTGGAAATCCCACAATAAGAGGCACTATGCGATTCCCTTCCATTTGAAAATGAAGGTATACGGGTATATCCAGAGTCTGTCCCACTGAAACCCGTCTCAGGAAGAATCCCGGAGCGAGGATTTTCAATACAACGGGACCTGTCCGGAGATAAATGGTGGAATCACCTGTGTCTACTACTGTTCCTCTTATACTTTCTATCATACCGTTCACTTTCATATGCAGCTATTGCAGCAGCAAGAGCGTCAGTAACATCATCAGGTCGTATTTCTTCAGATATACCCAGAAGGTGCCTGACCATACCGGCAACCTGTTCCTTGCTTGCCCTTCCTTTCCCGGTCACAAGCTTCTTTATCTTCGTTGAAGGGAGTGGAATAATCCGCAGATTCCTCCTTTGACCCGCAAGGCAAAGCACTCCCCTGGCGTGCCCCATCTTGATAGCTGTTGCAGGATGCCTGTAGTGCGAGTACACCTGCTCCAGTCCCATGGCTTCGGGATGAAAGGAGTCGATTACCTCGATAAGACCGGTGTACAGTTCATCAAGCCTTGCAGGAAGCAGATCATCCGGCGAGGATTTGATCGTCCCTGCATCAATCAATACCGTGTTTCCTGACTCAAATCGAAGGACACCATAACCTGTTGTACCCAGTCCGGGATCTATACCGATATAAACTGGAGCTTTATCAGGATTCAATTACTCTTCCCGAATCTCGAAATTTGTATGAACCGCCTGCACATCATCACACTCTTCAAGTATTTCAAGGAGCTGCAACGCTTTGGCAGCCTCTTTCTCATTAAGCCCGATCCAGTTGTCAGGCTGTTTCGTAATTTCAGCGCTTTCTATCGTAATTCCGGACTTCACAAGAACATCCTTCACATCGAACACATCCAAAGGTGAAGTCATGGCAATTATAATACCATCATGTGACTGAACGTCCTCAAGACCTGCGTCAAGACCTGCTTCGAGAATCTGATCCTCCGTGTATTCAACCCCGTCGATAGTTATCTGTCCCACTCTGTTGAACATGTAAGCTACACTGTTTCTTGAACCCAGATGACCTCCATGCTTGGAAAGAATGTGTCTTATATCCGCCGCGGCTCTGTTCTTGTTATCGGTCAGCACTTCAATAATAATCGCAACTCCACCAGGACCATAGGCTTCGTAGATTATCTCCTCGTAATTAATGCCTTCAAGATCACCAGTTCCCCTCTTTATTGCTCTATCAATATTATCTGAAGGCATGTTGTGAGATTTCGCGGTTTCAACAGCCACTCTGAGCCTCGAGTTGGTTTCAGTATCTCCGCCGCCTTCCCTTGCGGCAACAGATATCTCCTTTACCAGTCGACTGAATATCTTACCTCTGGCGGCGTCAGCTTTCTGTTTTTTATGTTTGATACTGCTCCACTTATTATGTCCTGACATGCACATCTCCCGTCCGCATGAATTTAGTATAACTCCATCAAACCTATTGCAACATTAGATATCTGTCCTGCTCCGGTCAAGAAGTAACTCCGCTCACGAATTATATCCGCTGCGCTTCAGAATATCATCTGCGTCTTTTACCGCCGCAAAAGGAATATCAATATTCGTGCCGTTTATTCTGAAAGCACTTTCTGAAGGCGTACATCCGATCGCAAGCACTTTTGCGGAATGAACTTCAATATCCAGATCAATAAAGGCCAGATAATCAGATTTCCAGACTTCAATCCCTACAGCAACACCACTCGCAAGTTTCGAGGCATCTTCAAGGCCAACGTTACCACCGATCATCGGTGGGTATTTACCGTGCTGCAGGGGCTCCTGCGAAAACTCTTCTTCATTAAGTTTCACGCCGGTTGACAGTACAAGGCTTGTAGAAAAAGCAGGAAAGATGATCAGATCTCTTCTGGATGCTATGAATGATTCAACAAGATCCAGATTCCCCCCATGGAATTCTCTTTTACCAGCGATCGGTATGGCTCTGGATTCGCTTCGAGTAATCCTGCTGAGTATGTCTACGGTCGCATCAACCTTCCAGAAAGGGAGAAGAATTGTTCCGGAATCATCATGACGGGTGAATTCGATTTCAACAGGAGCGAGTTTATCACCGGACACCAGGCATCTTCCGCATTCAGTACAGAAAAAGATAATATCTGTTGAAAGCCCATCGAGATCATTACCACAACCGGGACACCTCAGGACAGTAATACTCAAGGACTTACTCTGCATACCCTTGCCTCATGCAACTATACAATAATCTCGCTCCCTTTTCCTTTAAGATTGCTGAGTATCTTCAATAGATGATAAGTTCCAAAGGCAAGTCCGGCCATGATGATAATAATTATAGGTATACAGCTCGATTGATTTCCAGAAATCGAGCTGTAATTCAGTTTGCCGCCTAATACAAGATTAGCGAAAACCGGTAACAGTCCGGCCCAGAAAACTGCCATCGCGATTGTCAGGATTCTTTTGTCTTTATTCGATGAGGGAAAGCGACCACGCAACACCTCACCGGATCGTCCATCAACAACAACCTGAAAAGTCCTGCCGTCAAATCTGAAATTAGTTACCCAAAGCGGGTAATAGACAAGCATTTCACGATGTCCGGAAACAAGAATGTACTCCCATCTTTCTTCAAGACCAAAACCTGCCCCGGATCCAAGTCTGCGAAGATATTTTACCGTCTGTGCACGTGCTTCCATAAGCGACACTATGGGGTCAACGAAGACACCCTCTCTGGAGGCTTCATTCTCGAGGACCTCCAGACCATCCGGCAGCGTGTCACGCTGAATATCCAGCCCCTGTATGGAAAGCTGAGAATCCGCTGAAAGTGTGGGTATCCCGAGCGGTTCCAGATCAGCTCCACTGATGTTAACACATCCGGAGATCTGTATCTCCCTCTCAACCGCATTGGAACCGGTTCTTGTTTTGATATTTTTAATTACAGATATCGTGTATCCAGATGGTCCCATTCCCACATTACCGCCAACAGGAATTTCAATTTCGCGGAACACCGGTTCCACACCAAGCAAATAACCATTCACCTGCGCGCTGCAATGCCAGAACGGAACATAGTACAGAATTGGTCTGCTGACCTTTGCACTCTCTGTTCCATTGGGATTAATGCTCTGCAGCTTCCTCCGGATTGACCTCAGCACGTCAATACTGGATTTCCTTGACGGCAGTACAAATTTCCCTGCAGCATTCGAGAGAAGAAGACTGCTTGAACAGCTGGGACAGACAGTGTAGGTATCCCCCTCGCATACGTTTAGAAGTCCGCCGCAGGATGGACAGGTTAATGCAAATGAAACCTTTTTCACTGCTTTTTCACCTTAGTGATATAAATAGCACCTGTGATAACCACCAGGATTATGGAAGAGAGCCAGGTTCGGGAAAGCCAGGATAAACCCATGTTTGTAAGAAGCAGGAAAACGGGGATTGATACTGCCATTCCCACGATGAGAGTAAGAAAAAAGAGTTTTTGCAGCTCCATCTCATTGGAAGCCGTGTCATCCATAACAGGAGATTCTCCCAGGAGCTGTCCGGATACGGCATCTACCAGCACTCCCTCGCTGTATCCTTCCAGCTTAAGCATGACAATATAGAACGGATGAAACACAATTCTGACTGATGCTTCGTCAATCTGATCTCTGTCAAATGGAATGAACTCGCATGGTTCGGCTATACTCTCATCAAATACTCTTCTGTCTCCAGCAGGAGGAGAATAGTTCTCCAGCTCCTGCCATGGCTGGCTGAAGCAGGATATCAGAGTCTTGCCTTTCAATGACTGATCCGCCTCATAATACGGAAAGTATTTCTTCTCCAGTGAAATAACCATTCCAGGCGGAAAGAGACGTTTCACATGTTCTTCTGAGACAGAGGCCATAACGAGTTTCGGTGTATCAGCAGGTGGATCAACTACTATTCTTGCGTCGCAGTAAGGGCATCTGAGAAAGAAATCACTCTCGATCACCATGTGTTCCGCACCGCATTGTGTGCAGTTGATCTTCATTTCAGATACTGTCTCCAGATCCTGTATGTTTCGAAAAATCTCTGCTCCAGACGCATTTTCCAAGAGCTTCACATACAGTTTCTATTCTGAATGGTTTCTTCAGAAAGACAATGTTAGGTCCGGATATCTCAGAAACATCTTCATCATTGTTCAGTAATACAATAACAGCCCGACCCGAAGGGATGGAATCTAGTGATATTACCGTTTCGGACTTCAAAAGCTCTGAATCGATGACAAGTAAATTATATCTATCTTCAGAACCAGCTGTACTGAAGAGTTCCATATCCGAATCGGTAGCAGTCATATCAAAGACTGAACAACCAAGACTTTCAAATATGGTAACCAGGAGATCGGTTTCCAAAGCGCTGTAACCTGCAATCGCGATCGATGGAATAACATCATTCGCGGTTTCTACTGTAATTCGATCAGCAACAGGTAAATAAACCGTAAATGTTGAACCTTTATCAAGTTGGGAATTCACAAAGTAATATCCCTTGAAACTGTGCACGATCGAATAGACTGCTGACAGCCCCAGCCCTCTACCCTTTCCCTTTGTTGAAAAGAATGGATCGAATATCGGGATCAGGTCACTTTCTGAAATCCCGCATCCGTTATCAACAATAGAGATCATGACATAATCTCCAGCGAGAATCTGTTCTATATCTCCTTCAAGCTCTATTCTGCAGGAAGTAAGACTGACCGATCCCTTCCCTCCAGAAGCTTCAGCGGCGTTCAGCAGCAGATTCATGACAACCTGTTCCAGAAGATCTGGAGGAACTCCCGCATAACCGGTCCGATCGGGATATGCAAGGCTTATTTCTATATCCGGAAAGAGAGCTGAGAGGGTTCCAATTGCGCTCTTCAGTACATTTTCAACAAGGGTTATTCCCTCTTTCGAATCGGCGCCAAGCTGCCCCGTTGACAGGCAGGAAACCAGCGAACTGATTCTATCAATTACTTCCTCCGCCTCTTTAATCGATAAGAGGACGACTTTTCTGTCATTCTGACTCCTTCTGATCCTTGACATCCGAGCGAGTAATACCGTAAGTAGATCATCAAGGTTATGAGCGACCCCATCAGCCAGAGCTTTCAGAACCCCGAATCTCTGAGCTCTCAGGGATGCCTTATCTATTTGCCATCTTGAGCTTACATCTCTGAATACAACACTGCTGATCGTATTCTGATCAGTTTTATCGTTTAATGATAAATATATATTGCCTCTGACAATTCTCTCGGTTCCATCAGCTGAAATCAGAATGGTGGCAATGGGGAATGTGAATGTACCATCCTCCGTAACTCCTTCAGATATATGTTTGGAAAGAGGTTCTCGGGTTTTTTGCATAAGAAAATTACATATCTCCCATAGAGGTTTCCCGCATGCCTCTTCCTCACTGAATCCGATCAGGCTGGAAGCTTCCCGATTCAGAAAGGTTATCAGTTCATTCTCATCAAGCAGCACTACAGCATCGGAGACACCTGCCAGCATAGCTCTGAGATCAGATGGAAACGGTGCTGTTTTCTTTTTCTTCGCTACCATACGACTATTGCTCTTCTCGTCATATGTGTACGCGAAGCATTCAGAACACAGAAATACAGACCTCCTGGCCCCTGAGAACCGTTTGAATCAGTGCAGTTCCAGTAAGCAGTATGGGCTCCTGGTGTGTTTATCTGACTTGATATATCCACAACTCTCCTGCCGGAAAGATCGTATATAGCCAGGTCGACACTTCCAGCGTCCTGCTTCGATATTGTTACCGGAATGCAGGCCATACCTGAAACGGGGTTGGGGCTGATATGCCCCAGGCTTGTATGACCTGAAGGGTGTACTTCAGGTGAAATTCCAAGATCGATCTGCGCCAGAACAGCATCGGAAGGCCAGGAAGGTCCGAAATCAGGATCCATCGTTACAACCCTGAACCAGAACTCTCCAGATTCGTGTTCCGTGAACGTATATGAGTTTACAGGAATATCAAGATCCACAAATTCGTTTTCCTCCCATACTTCCACCAGAATATCATCGATATAGAGATCGCATAAACCTCCGGTTGTCTCCCACCTGAAACTGAGAGTATCACCCTGCCACTCGTCCAATTCATGTATGGAAAGCCGCCAGTTCAGGTCGGTTCTGCCGAATGTCTGGAGATAATACCAGTTATCTCCTCCATCGTCTGATACTTCAATACTGCCCTGACAGCTCCCAACGGGAATATCGTAATAAGCCCAGAAGCTCAGTCTTCCTCCTCCGTTCTCAGGTATTACCGCCGTCTCGGTCCAGGTCATCGTACCGGTTCCGCCTGAAAGGTAACTGCTTGGACTGGAATGGTACTGAGAAGTAGTAGTGCTCCAGTTATTCATATTGAATGGGCCACCGCTTCCATCATCATCGAGCAGAACCTCATAACCGGTAAGCTCCTGAAGGGCGTATGTTGCGGGCATTGAAGCCATGTTCCAGTTAATTGTGAATGGTATTGAAACCGGTCCGATCTCATCGATCACAGGGATATCCGGAACGTGCGGATCAAGAGGACAGCCGGCCAGAAACGCGGTAACAAGATAACTTCTGAGATTTCTCCTTGATAGTTTGAAGCTTTCAGTATCTGAAGGCCAGAAACCGGCAAAACCAGCGCCTGTTTCATGGTTCCAGCTCATAGCACCGTATAATCCGTATGAGTGATCACGAGTATTGCCGGAGGAGTAATAATTGATCTGGGCAGATGGACCGTGCAATTCCCCGGTTCCCCACTGCACCATTATCTCACCCTGAGTATCATACTGCGAGGCATGGGTGGTTGGATCATCCGTCCATCCCCAGGGGTAGATAAGAATATTCCCGTACGTATGGGTTGAATGCATCTGAACGGGAGGATAGTCCTGCCAGAAAGCGTCAATATTGCTGGCTTCCGGCTCACTCAATGGGCCTGTTCCGCGATAGGTATCTGAAGATGGGTTACCGCTCGATCCGGCCCCACCCCAGCCAACGGACCAGTTTCTGTTCAGGTCTACACCGTAGGAACCGCCATTATCACGCCGGTTCTTCCTCCACATACCATTACCGTAGCTGAATGGTTCATTGTAGACATAGCCGTCCACATTGTTGCAGGGAAGGCACCACAATTCGCGATTATCAAGCACATATGTGGCCTGAAGACCGCAGAAACCATTTCGGTCATAATTATCGCAGAGCCATTGCATGAAAAATCGGAGATTTCTCATGGAGGATGGTTCTCTTGCATGGATGAGAGCGTCATACCAGCAGTTGGGAAGGGTGGGATCATCCTCCCAGAAACTGTTATTCGCGGATATCTTAACTACTGTCTGCGGTCTGCATTCTATAGTTTCACCTATTGAAGTAGGTGAACTGGTAATATCAGGATATGTATTGTGCAAATCATTCATCCAGGTGGATATCTCACTCCAGGTCATATATATACCAGTATTTCTACCTCCACCATCGCACCTGTTGCTATAAAACCTTCCGAGATCATCTATCCTGGTAGTAAATGGTATTCCAGCCCGGAGGAGAATATCATATTCGTATTCGTTAGCAACAAAATCGATCGACCCGTCATCGTATACGTGGATGATTTCACAGGATATGGAAAGGAATCTGGTCAATTCCCGGTCACCTAAAGGTTTGTAATTCAGAAGCGAATATTGGTTGCCAGCGACAATCATGGATACAAAAAGCATCAATATTATATATTTCATACCTGTAATCCTCCAGGTGGGAAAAACGTGAACAGTTCATTATTATCGAAAAACATAATACACTGTTTTTGAATATAAGTCATAGGAGGCTTTCATGTCAGACAGTTTCAGAGCACAGATTCGTCAGGGCATACCGGATTCAATACCAGAGACACAACCGGATCTTGTAGGAGTTGACCATGCCCCCGCAAGACCGAACATACTCAATCCGACAGAGAAGAAACTCGCGTTGAAGAACGCCCTTCGATACTTCCGCAAAAAGTGGCACGCTCGACTGGCTCCGGAATTCGCGGGAGAACTGGAGGATGACGGCAGAATCTATATGCGAAGATTCCGCCCCTCATACGAAATGAAAGCCCGTTCCATAAGTGATTATCCCGCGAAGACACATCAGGCCGCCGCTATCATGCTGATGATACAGAACAATCTTGATATCGCTGTGGCTCAGTATCCCCAGGAACTTATCACATACGGCGGTAATGGAACGGTATTTCAGAACTGGGCTCAATATCTTCTTACGATGAAATACCTTTCCGAAATGACTGAAAACCAGACCCTTGTACTAAATTCCGGACACCCCCTGGGGCTTTTCCCCTCCCATCCGGACGCGCCAAGAGTTGTTATCTCGAACGGCATGGTTATTCCCAACTACAGCTCAAGGACGGATTACGACAGAATGGCTGCTCTGGGAGTAACAATGTACGGACAGATGACAGCCGGGAGCTTCATGTACATAGGCCCCCAGGGAATCGTCCATGGAACGACCATCACGCTTCTGAACGCAGGTAGAAAATATCTCCGTCTAACCCCTGATGAAAACCTTGCCGGTAAACTGTTCGTTACATCAGGCCTGGGAGGAATGAGCGGCG
>DAOWJX010000322.1 GCA_030640155.1 Candidatus Aegiribacteria sp.
CTCAATGCGGTAAATCCGAAGCTCCCGCGTTGTCGATTCTTGATGAAAACGGCGAATTAATCGAAAGAGTATTCTGGACTGTTCAGACAGACAGTATACCCCCAGTAATCAGCGAGTATTCGGTAAATGTGGATTCAACTTTGATGTTTGCTCATATAACTGCCGAATGTACGGATGAAGATACAGGAATTCTGAACGCGACACTTTCCGCAGAGGGGCTTGATAATGTTGTACTTGTTCTGAGCGAGGACTCAATCTGGACAGGAAAGATGAATCTTACTCAGGTTTCAGCGCAGCCGATCTCGATCATACTGAGCTTTGAGGATATGGCCGGGAATGAAACGGTAAGTGAAGCTTACATTATTACTGTTCCGGAAAGACCTCTGGCGCTGTTTCATTCAGAATATCCCAAAGGTACAACGTACGATCATAGACCGATATTACAGATTTGTGTTGATTTCTCGGACAGTTCAATGACCTGGGAAGCACGAGCTGAACTTTCTGACAGTTCCGATGACGTCATATGTGAACTTTCACCTCTTGCAGTGTATGAAGATCTTGTTCAATTCAGGCCAACATCATATCTTGATGAGGGCGAATACAGCATATCCGTTATTTTCCTTTCATATGACGGAGATGAGTTTGCTCGATATTCATGGAGTTTCACGGTTGACAGAATGGATACTCCCGAAACAGGTTCTGAACATTAGATAGATGAATGAGGCAGATGGTGGGCGAAGAGGGACTTGAACCCCCGACATCCTGCTTGTAAGGCAGGCACTCTAGCCAGCTGAGTTATTCGCCCACGAAACTGATGGTTGTTGCTTTCGCGACCGGAGAGCATATATGGTTTGACAGATGCTGTCTGTCAAGCACGTTAAGGTTCTGAGTTATCGAATGAACGGAGAACGACCGGGTGGACAAAAAGAACACAGATAAGTGCGGGTGTCCGGGCAGTATTATCCCTGCAGCAAGAAGATCGGATATTTATGAGAAACTACTTGCTCTGAAAAAAATAAATAACACTAAAGTTATCATTGATCAGAAAGATGGTGATGACCTGGTTCTGGTCGGTGTTGCAGCAATAGACTGGCCAGGTCTCGCTACAGTTGTGCTCAGTGAACTTCATCATTCCGGTTGGAATCTGGACCTTCTCGAGGGCTTTGCGTTAAAGAGTGAAGGGATTCGAAGAGGATATGTAATTACGGGAATTCGCGATGGAAATTCAGAAAGAAGAGATAGATTCGCTGCAGATGCCAGGAGAATGGCTGATCTTCTGGCCAGACTGGCTCAGGGACGGGCCGGAACAGTGTCACTGTTGTCCAGAGCAGCTGAACGACTGGAGAAGTTCGAGGAAGTAAGGACTGCACTGGAACGTCTTTATGGTGATGAGATGATCCCTTCAGGTATTCTGGGTGAGAAAGGTGAGCTGGTTCTGTTTATCTCTTCCAGGTCTGACGAATACCTTGCGGAGAGAAACGCCCACGATCTTGCCTGGATCATCAGATCGAATTTTCAACTGGTTAATCAGGTCCGAATCAGCGGTGGTAAAGCCCAGTTCCGGATAAAGAATCTCAACACAACGAGGGAACACCTTACAGGGTTAAACATCACGGGATTCGAAAGAGATATCTCCTTTCAGAACTGTGTTACCGCTCTCACGCATGCGTGGTATGGTGCTTCTATTCGCCACCAGAGAAGATATACAACCAGGGACGGAATAATATCCATTCGAATTGAAATGACTGGTCCAACCGGATTAAGTGCAACCAGAGAAGAACAGATAATTATCAGAAGGACCCTGAAAAAGCTTCTCGTTGCTCATGAACTTGAAAGGTTGAACCGGATACATCGATACGGAGGCGGAGAGCACTACGCGAGAGCCTTGATTCCGCTTCTGCTTAGGGAGTGCGAGAATACGGATATGAACCAGGCTTATCTGGCAGTCGTCTCCTCAACCACTTTTCAGGCACAGTTGAAACTTGTTCTTGTCTCGAAACAATCTGATCATGAGAAGCATGATAAGAAAGTTATTCAACTTGTTGGCTCAATAAATGAAGTTGATGGTCTTTCAGTTGTCTCATTCAGGTCTCCTTCAAACTACCGTGAGATCTGGGTGGATATCATAGACATTACAGTTGAGCGTGAATCATTCATAGAAATGGAGGACGCATACCGAGACGTTAAACTGGCCATAGAAACCAGTTTCGGTCAATTCAGGGATTTTGATAGGGGTATGCGGCTCAATGACGTAAGACAGTTGATGGAAATCCGGGAAATGATTCAGGATATTCCCGATCACATTATCACAGATTTTTACTATCATATTGAGGATTTTCTCAGAGCAAGCATGTCAGTTGATGAGTTGGCGCTTCATATTCGGCTGATATACGTATCGATCTCATCCTATCTTGAATCAAAGAACAACATTGAAAACCCTTCTTCTCTGGACGTATTCATTGGTAAGCGGAAGATTGCTACTTTAATATGCTGTGTATCTGAGGTTCACACCGTTTCCTTTCAGCATCTACTTGAAGCGGTAAAGGAGTACACCGTAAATATAAGCATAATCGAGTGGTCCGGTGTTTCGGCATTACTCCTCAGGATTCAGAAAGACGAGAAGGGATTGAATAAGGAGGATCTTGCTGAAGTATTGAGAAGGTTAAATATCCTCTGTAATGCTCAACAGCGTGATTCTTCTTGACATTTGGCAGCAGTATTTCTATTGTTCCCGTCCCTGGCGGCGTAGCTCAGCTGGCTAGAGCAGCGGAATCATAATCCGCGGGTCGGGGGTTCAAGTCCCTCCGCCGCTACCAAAAAGCGGGGGCACCTTTTCGGTGTCCCCGCTTTTTTATTGCGTATACGAATTGAACCTCAGATCGTAGATCTGACGGGTGAATTTATCCTGATCGAACATCGGTGAGTAGAAGGAAGTCCCTCAACGGAGGCACTTTTCCAGGTGGTCTTTCAACTTCCAGGAGATGTATCATCATCATGGATGATTAGTCAGAATATTGAATCCATCTGGCACTAATAGAATTC
>DAOWJX010000270.1 GCA_030640155.1 Candidatus Aegiribacteria sp.
CTTTCTGGAAATGGAAATAGACAATGAAGCGTCGCGAATTTCTTAAGCTGGCAGCTCTTTCTCCAGCAGCTCTTCTGGCATTGAAAACCGGTTGTGCAAGACCAAATTCATTCGCAAAGCGCGTAATTGTACTCGGAATCGATGGATTAGATCCATTTCTTCTTCGGAGCTTCATTCATGAAGGGGTTATGCCTAACGCTGCAAGGATGACAAGTTATGCTGGGTTGAACAGGCTTGGAACAAGCAATCCCCCCCAGAGTCCGGTTGCCTGGTCGAATTTCATAACAGGATACGGTCCGGATGTTCATGGAATATTTGATTTTATTCACAGAAATCCATCCACTATAGCTCCCTATCTGTCCACATCACGAGTTGTCGGACCTGGCAGGACAATAAGTATAAGTGACTGGAGATTACCATTATCCGGAGCGAAAGTTGAGTTACTCCGCAAAGGTGAACCCTTCTGGAACAAGTTGACGGCCGAGGGTATCCCTGTTAAGCTTGTCAAACTTCCGGTCGACTTCCCTCCTGATAAAGGTAAAGCGACTATACTTTCCGGTCTTGGCACACCGGATATGCGAGGCAGCCAGGGAAGCTTTACGTTCTTCACAGATGATGCAAGATCAATATCGAACGATACTTCAGGAGGCGTTGTAGTAGCGGTTCGAGATTATGGCGATAACTGCTACAGATGTTCTATAAAAGGACCTGAGAACTCAATGCGCGCTGGAAATCCGGAAATGGAGATTGAAGCTGAGGTCCGGGTTGACAGAGTCGCGAATGCGGCAAGAATTGACATTCAGGGCATCAGCCACGTCCTTGCTGCCGGTGAGTGGAGTCCATGGATAAGAATGCGCTTTGATGCAATCCCGCATATATCCAGTGTCAGCGCAATTGGCAGATTCTATATGAAGGAGATTACTCCGAAGCTGAAACTCTATCTGTCTCCCCTGAATATAGATCCGCTTGATCCCGCATTGCCTATTTCCACACCAGCCGGTTACAGCAGCGATCTGGCAAGGAATCTTGGAGGATTCTATACGCAGGGCTTTCCCGAGGATACAAAGGCTCTTTCAAGGGGAATTCTTTCGGATGAAGAATATCTCCAGCAGGCCTGGATAGTGCTTCAGGAGCGACTCGATCTGTTCCACCATGAACTTAGCAGGTTCCGTGATGGCCTCTTCTTCTTCTATTTCAGTTCTCTGGATCTGAATTTACATATGTTCTACAGAGTACTCGATTCGAATTCACCTCTTCACGCAACCACAAGTCCCCGTTTCAAGGGAGCAATTCGAGAGTTGTACATGCAGATCGATTCTGTAATTGGCCATGCACTTGATGCGAAAGATGCAAATACCGAAGTAATTGTACTCTCCGATCATGGTTTTGCTCCCTTCAACCGGTCATTCAATCTTAATACATGGCTCGCTTCAGAAGGTTATGCAACGATCAATTCTCCAAATTTAAGAAACCGGGACATGTTTGCGGCAATAGACTGGTCATCTACAGCGGCTTATGGTCTTGGACTTAATTCCCTCTTCATCAACAGAGCCGGCCGGGAGGATAATGGATCGGTTCCCACTGAACAGGTTCAGGATCTGCTCCTCCGGTTGAAGTATGATCTTGAATCAGTTACGGATCCCGCCAGCGGAAGGAGAGTTATCGATAATGCATATATCACTTCCGAGATATATCCAGGTCCTCTCCCTGCCTACGCTCCCGATATGATAATCGGCTACGCGAGGTGTTATCGATCTTCCTGGGAAACTACCCTTGGCAGCTTTCCGGAAGAGATTATCACGGATAACCTTGATCCATGGAGCGGAACTCACTGTATTGATCCCGCTGCTGTTCCTGGAGTTCTGCTTTCCACAGTACAACCGGGAGTTGAGAACCCTAATCTGATGGATATGGGGAGAAGTATTGCGGGACTTTTTGATATTCCTGTTCTTCCACCTGGCGGAAGAGATATTTTCAGTGGAAATGGCTCTTAAGTGATTTTCAATATTATTGGAAGTGTTCTGAAACTGGTTCTGGATATAGTACTACTTCCTTTTCGATCCATCCCTTCTATATGGGGACTTTTATTCATTTCTATGCTTGCAGGTCTTGTGATGATCAGCATTTTCAGATTGGCATCCAATCAGAAGAAGATTTCACGTCTCAGAAAGAAAATGCTTGGGGAGATATTCGGCATACTTCTTCATGTAAGCAGTCCTTTAACTGTGATGAGATTTGCCGGGCGGCTTATCTTGAGCAATACTCTATATCTTCTGTATATTATTAAACCCCTGTTAGTTATAGCTATACCTTTCATGTTGATATGGGGACAGCTTGATGCCAGATACGGAACTGATATCGGAAATCAGAATACACCTGTCACGGTTACGATCGAATACGAGGATTCTCTTCCGGAGAGAGATAATATCACTGTGATCGGCACCGGCATTGAGATAAAACCACCTGTTGTCATGGTGGATACCCTCAGGCAGGTCAGTTTCAGGATAATATTCGAGGAGGGAATTATCGGCAGCCTCGATGTTAATGGAACATCATCCACTATGGGCGCAACCGGTTTATGGAATGGAGCGATAATTCTCAGAGGATTTGATGGTGGGAATGCTCTGAAGCGCCTTTTCTGTCCCTGGGTAGGTCGTGCAGCACTTGCAGATTCCGGACCCATTTCAGGATGGTATTCTCTTAAGGCTGTCCGCTACAGGATTCTTGGAGGACACCGGTCCTGGCTGGCGGTATTTGTTGTATTCTCTTCTGTTTCCGCGATTGCAGGCGCAAAAATATTTAATGTGAAAATATAGCGAAAGGAGAATCATGCAAAAACTTAAGCTGAAACTTGACAGTGAAACAATTGAAAGGATAAGAAAAGTATCTGAAGTCGGGGGTTATTCATCTCCGGAAGAGTTTGTCATTCATATCATTGAGCGTGAACTGGATGCTCTGGATACCGGCAATACTGAATCCGAAGAAGAGATCCGCAGAAAGATGGAAGGCCTCGGCTACATCGAATAAGCGATATTTTGTGTTACAGTGGGAATCTGAAACGAATCTCTCACGGTATTCTACAGGAATCCATGATTAATAACGACTATTCATCCAGCAGCGTTACAACGGCTGGTTCGCAGCTTTCACCACCACTGACTGTATATACACCAGCGGGAAGTCTGTCACCGCTGTAACCAGTCCCGTCCCAGACACCAATTCCATCAGCAACCGGAATCTCTGCCATCAGGCGGCCAGTTAGATCATAAACTGATAGCTCAATAACAGCTCCGCCGGTTACAAGGAACTCAACGCTGCCGCAGAAGGGATTGCAGGAGGGTTCTATGATTGTAAGCACTGTTCCCTGTTCTGAAGATTCCTCCTCTTCCTCAAGCCCGAGACTGGCGGCATTGAACCAGCCGAAGGTGGGGTATCTGCCGAAAATCGGCTCTTCTTCACCCTGTCCGTAAATAACATACAGATTACCCTCGGAGTCAACCACGCCGTCAACATTAGCAAGTTGTTCAGGATCCTCATCACCGTGATCGTATGCAGCTGTGGGTTCTACAAGGAGGTTTCCATCATTATTCATGACGATATACCACAGGATCTCGTTATAGTAGCTATCAACCCATACAAGGTAGAATTTCTCGTTGCCGGGAAATGGCAATAAATCCATCATAGTGCTTACAAGCATGTCAGGTGACTCACTGAC
Source organism: Candidatus Aegiribacteria sp. (assembly GCA_030640155.1). GTDB lineage: Bacteria > Fermentibacterota > Fermentibacteria > Fermentibacterales > JCC-6 > Aegiribacteria. Next base: position 3,713 of record DAOWJX010000270.1, read on the forward strand.
AACTATCCATTTATGGTTCTCAAGATCCCCGGTTCGGCCATTAAGTCTCCAGAAACCATACCTGCTCGGATAACCGCTGATACCCACGCGGCCTACTACTATAAGATCCCCGTTGCTGTCGACAGCAAGACCGGGATATCGAGCCATATCTCCTACATCATTCGTGAAATCATACAATGGGACAGTGATATTACCTTCAAGATCGTACTGCATATACATGTAAGTTTGCCAGCCATCCCCCAGGATAAGATGAACCCTGTCTCCATCAACAAGAAGCATGCCGATGATCCATGCCTCTGGGATCATCCAGGTGTACTCCTCAATGAAACCCGATCCCTCAGCCGGTGTCCACACTGCATAATACACATCCTGGCCGATGTTGCGAAGGACATGGAGTCTTCCAAGGGAATCAGGACAGGCCCGGATTAAACCGTAATCAGTGTACTCCGTAAAAAGATAAGTCGCAGGAGTTACTTCACTGCCGTCCTCAAGACTGCGTATGCAGTAGTAAACAGGATTGTACTCGCGCCAGAATGCCATCAGGCTATCGTTCATGTAAACATCACTTAGATAAGCGCTGTTTGTATCCCTGGATATCATTGTATCGGGAATGACTGTTGTTCCATCCAGTAGAAATACTTTGTAAGCAATCCTGGGATCAAGCTGGTAGTCAGACCATAACAAATGGAATCGATCATATTCATCCATGGTTATATGTTGGTATGGTTGCGAACTGTTCGGCTCCTCTGTGACAACTATCGGATAACTCCAGCCGGGACCCACCGTTACATTAACAAGTGACAGAAGCAGCAGAACTATCATTCAAGAACACCAGACCTTCCCGCATCATGCCTGTGCTGAGGCCAGGGAGCGTACCCTGTGGTACATGTTCCCAACTCCCAGCAATGAAGAAGACCGTCGTCTGTGCCAAACACAATCTCTATTTTACCATCACGGTCAATATCAGCAATGGAGAATCCACTGCTTACCTCAACTCCTTCAGGAAGTGTGAAGGGGAAATCCTGGCTAATCAGAGGATTGCCCTCAAAATCCAGTCCAACAATCAACCCATTTTCACCCCTGAGTGTAGAAGAGAGTACATCAGCAATTCCGTCGTTATCAAGATCTCCAAGCGCAGGCGGGCTTATGCCGGAAGTTGAGTATTCGTATGAACTTTCAAAATTAACTGGCCAATTAGCAGAGAATCGATTTCCTTCATCATCCCACGCCAGATACTGATTCTCAGCAGGAATTATGAAAGCATCAAGACCCGGAACAAATTCGTCCCAATCCGCGAACAGCCCGAATATGACGCCGCTAGAAGCAACCAGGTCCTTCTCACAGAGGATTGAATCAACACTAAACGGGTCCAGCAGTTGTGCGGGAACAGAATCCTCCTTTGCTGATTGAGGATCATAACCACCAAGCGGGAAACCAACCTCAGCAGAACCCCCGAGTATCCCGGCACAGGGGACTGAAATAAAATACGTCTCATACCATATTCGGTTAGAGAGTATTGAATCAGCATTCCAGTCGTAAATAATGAGTGAATGAAATGATGAATCAGCTCCGCCGGGAGAAGATCCGGCGGCATAAGAGCAACAGTAAACGCTCTCACTGTATCCATCACTGTTTAGATCACTGCACAATAATGCTCTGTCGAAAGGAGTATTTGGAAAGCTTAAGGTTTTTGATTTGATCTCTATAAATACATTCCGAACCGGATCCCAGGAGTAGAGAAGAAGTGTCTCATTATCAGGAACAACCAGTTCGAGACCGGAAAGCGTATCCATATCAGCTACCGCAATGTTTTTTGACCCATTCCCTAGAAGTCCTATTAAATCTCCTGTATTGCTGAATACATTAACACCTCCAGAACCACCGGCGACTATCTCTACATTCCCATCTCCGTCCAGATCAGCGGCAAGAGTACTGATACCACCACTGAGGAGTATCCTGCTCTGCCAGAGAAGCTCGCCATCCATATCGTATGCTTCCATCAGTGTGCCTGATCTAGTTACCACCTCAAGCTCAATATCCTCATCAAGATTCACAAGCAATGGAGGATCGTTTATTGTGCCGACAGGAGTAACAGGCCATTCATCTTCGAAAGGATAGATATCATAGAGGCTTTTAGTGATGGTTCCGGTATTGTTACCTCTCCAGCAGTCATCGCACTGTTCAGCTTGATCGACGACTGCCTCTACGATTATCTCACCGGGAGGAGTGAACCAGGATGCGCTCCATACCAGATCATAGGTCTGATACTCTCCAGGCTGCAATCCGTCACAGGCCAGATCAAATACACTGAATCCAGAACCGGTGACGGAAACCCTTATGGAAAACGGACCGGACGAAACAGCACCCGCATTTCGCACTGTAACTGAGATATCATCCTTTAAACCTGTTTCTGTTTCTCTTGGATAATCACCAACATGTATATCTCCGGGGTAGACCAGCAGATCGCACTTATCAGGATACCTCACTCTGTCTCCAATATCAAGAGCCGGATCTCCAAGAAGATTGAATTGTCCCCAGTTGTCTGTAACGATGTATCTGAATCTTGCTCCAGCTATGGATTCTCCCAGCCTGCTCTGACCGTAACAGTAGACTGATTCCAGAATTCCTTCGCCATAGATTTTATATATGCCTACACCCGAAGAATGTGATCCAGCGAATACACCGACAACAGGACAATCCGTGTTTTTCAGAATAGCTTCGGCAAGACAGTCGGTTGTGAAGTCGTACTCGGGAGGTCTGGTAGGACCCATACATAAGTTGGGATAGCCATTACCTTCAGGATGCTGTGCCTGGGTATGGTTGAATGTTCCTGCTGTGCAGCAGAGCAAAAGGACAAATGGCGGATAGTGGTTCTGAGCTGGAGTAAGATGATGTACTGTCAGACAGTTGAATACGCTGTCCGGTTCTCCGAAACCCGAATCCGGGTGAAAACGAGGATTCCATTCCAGACCGGCGCTGAGCATGTGGAAATCACCATGGTTGGTGTAAAATAACAGTCCTGCTCCGTTTGAGAACTTATTGATACAGGAATCAACCCATGCACTGCTACTGAGTATGCTCTCGTCCTGTATAGTCCAGTCTCGTCCGTCACCACAGTATGTGGTGCTGTAATCATAATCTAGCCAGTCGCAAAAGGCCTGAGTCCATTCCTTTGTGGGACCCCAGTTCCTGTAGTCAGGTGGATCAGTGTCTGTTCCGGTACCAGCAAGCCGTACAATCTTCCTGAGATTGTCGGACTCAGGCGATGTCAGAGGTTGCTCATACTCAATGATGTTATCTATCATGGCCTGAAGGGTATCAGCTCCCTTTACGGACAGCCTGCCGGCCATCATGTCAGGGAAGGCCCGCACAACACTACGTGGCTGGTTGAAGTAAACATACCATTCATCGTTGCCATATCCATCAGTAGTTGGTTGAAGATGATCGTCGAATTGAAATGTCGGCAGGAACCAGCCCTCTCCACCGAAAGATGGATCTTCGTGATCTCCCACAAGCAGGAAGTATGAGGGCTTGATAAGGGAGTCAGCTCCCCAGGCCCACATGGCTTCCGTGAAATCACGAACAATATCAGGGGTTAGCGCAGGCGATCCCGAACCGAACTCGGTCATTACCTCATCTGTTGTTACTATGGCAACATCAAAGCCGTTGAGGTCGACCCTGTGC
>DAOWJX010000238.1 GCA_030640155.1 Candidatus Aegiribacteria sp.
AATGTCAGAATTCCAGTCAAGATAATCCCAGAGCGGATAGGTCTCCGTATCGAGAATGCTCGATTCAAGAGAGCCTGCAGTTGTAAATTCCTGCGGATCCCAGAAACAAACAGCATCATCGGATTCCGCAACGGCAAGGATTTCCAGGTAACCGTCATCATCGATATCCACTGGCCATGCCCATTCTGCACCGTCGAAGTCACCATCAATCAGATGCTCGCACCATGTGGTTCCAGTACTATCTGTATTCTCCCACCATGTTACATCATCGGCTTGCTCGGCAGTGCCAATAATATCCTGGTCTCCGTCGTTGTCGAGATCCGCGGATATGATCGAATGAGCACCGTTGAAGTAGTTATCGATTATATGTGCAATCCAGTCTGATCCTGTTCCATCGGCATTCTCCCACCAGACCATCTCATCGTCGTGGACAGCTGCACCAAGAGCATCCAGGTCTCCGTCGTTGTCGATGTCATCGAGATAGACTGCGCAGGCTCCATTAAACCCACTTGCGATGCTGTGTCCTGACCAGCTGGTTCCAGTATGATCCAGATTCTCCCACCATTTGATCTCATCTTCAATGACGGCAGCCGCCAGAACATCCATATCTCCGTCACCGTCGATGTCATCACAGTAGATGGATCGTGCACCGTTGAATCCGGTTTCAATGATATGTTCAATCCAGATCTGACCAGATCCGTCAGCGTTTTCCCACCAGGTCACTTCATCTCCCAGTCTGGCTGTGCAGAGGATGTCCATATCACCATCATCATCGACATCTTCCGAGTAGACAGCACTGGCTCCCATGACTGTACCGCTGATCAGGTGTGTGGTCCAAGTGAGACCGGATCCGTCTTCATTTTCCCACCATGTCACCTCGTTCGCATCGTAAGCAGCACCGACTACATCGTAGTCTCCATCTCCGTCGATATCCTCTCCATATGTAGAGAAGGAGTACATGAAGCTGTCGTCAATCACATGCTTGATCCAGGTACTCCCAGTGCCGTCAACATTGTCCCACCAGGCTATTTCGTTGGCGTTATAGGCTGCGGCTATGACGTCCCAATCACCATCACCGTCTACATCTATGGAGTGTACGGAGTGAGCCCCGTCGAAATTAGTATCGACTTCTGTTTCTATCACACCAGAGGTAATCCTGAGAATACCAGGAACTCCTCCCCAGTCAAGATTGGAGAATGAAGAGAATGAATTCCCGAACTCCAATACAGGCCCAGAAACACCGGACCCCCCTGACCAATCGCTTTGAGTTGCGTAATCGGCATATGATATGATTAGAGATCCTGAGATCAGCAAGGTAAGGATATTTCTAAACATTAAAAACCTCCTTTCTTTATAAGAATCGCGGAAAGCTGGATGGATGTCAAGTTATTCCGGAGTACCTTCATCGGCCTTGGTCCGTAACTGGCCTGGGTAAATGTAAGAACCACTGGAAGAATCAATGACTTAGATACTCTTATCTCTTCAATCCACGCATTGAAAGGGATATCCGTTTCCGCTTTTCATCCACATCCAGCACTTTAACTGTAATCATGTCCCCCACCGAAACAATTTCAGAGGGATTCCTGACATACCTGTCAGCCAGCTGGCTGATGTGAACAAGTCCATCCTGATGAATACCTATATCAACAAAAGCACCGAAATTTGTAACATTGGTCACAATTCCAGGAAGGATCATCTCTTTCGCAATATCCTTCATAGCGTGAACATCGGCGAACCTGAAAAACTGAAAAGCTTCGCGGGGATCTCTCCCAGGTTTTTCAAGTTCTTCCATGATGTCATGAAGTGTCGGCAGCCCTGCGTTATCAGTGACAAAATTTTCAAGTCTGATTGAGTGACGCAGTTCTTCAGATTCAATCAATTCTCTCACTCCCGCTTCAAGGGAATCTGCCATTTTCAGCACTATCGAATAACTCTCCGGATGAACCGCGCTTGCATCAAGAGGATTCTGCCCACCGCGAATCCTCAGGAAACCCGCTGACTGCTGATAAGCCACGCCACCAAGCCGCGGAACTTTCATCAACTGTCTTCGGGAAGAGAAGGGGCCGTTCTCATTTCTCCACTTTACCAGATTACCCGCTACTGAGGACGAAAGCCCAGATACGTAGGAAAGGAGCTGCCGGCTTGCGGTATTCACATCAACGCCAACACTGTTCACACAGCTCGAAACGGTATCATCAAGAGCTTTATGCAGTTTGCGACTGTCAACATCGTGCTGATACTGCCCGACTCCTATCGATTTTGGATCTATTTTCACCAGTTCGGCAAGAGGGTCCTGAAGGCGCCTGCCGATGGAGACAGCTCCCCTTACTGTGATGTCATGATCGGGGAATTCCTCCCTGGCAACCTTGGAAGCGGAGTATATCGAAGCTCCGCTTTCATTCACCGAGACAACAGAGACTCCTCCGGGAAATTCCAACTCTGCAAGAAACGCTTCGGTCTCTCTGCCTGCAGTACCATTTCCAACTGCAATGAACGAAGCGCCGTATTGCTTAATCAGCTGAAGAACAGTAATACCGGCCTGTTTTTTCTTCTCCTCTGACATGAATGGAAAAATAACTGCATTACTCTGAAGAACTCCCTGGCTGTCCAGACAGACAACCTTGCAGCCGGTCCGGAATCCTGGGTCAATTGCCATAAC